>JBFLWC010000190.1:0-4781 GCA_040758415.1 Bacteroidota bacterium
AGAAAGTTTTGCAGAATCTGTTGAAAGAAAATATTCCAATTAAAGATTTTGTACAGATACTCGAAGGGTTGATAGATTACTCGAAGACCACCAAAAATATTGACGTGCTAACAGAGTACGTACGCCATACAATAGGAGAAACTATAGCGGCTCTTTACAAAGATTCAAACGGGATAATTCACGCCGCAGCTTTAAGTGAAAATTTTGAATCCGTAATCACTAAATCGTTACAGGCGCAAAAGGATAGCGTTGTTACTTTAGGGCTGCATCCAGCAGCTCTGCAGGAATTAAAAGCTCAACTTCAACAAATAATGGAAAAATTTTACAAGCTCGGGTACACTCCATTACTGATTACTTCGGCTGCTATTCGTCCTTACTTTTACAGATTGATAAACAGCAGTTTTCCGGATTTAACGGTTCTTTCATACACCGAACTTCCGGCAAACATTGAATTGGAATTTCTTGGCAAGATAGAGGTGCAAAATGCAGGTTAAAAAATATATAGCCCCGTCATTAAAAGAGGCAACACAACAAATGAAAAATGAGCTGGGAATTGATGCAATTATTCTTGGCACACGTGTTATTGAAGCCGATAAACGTTTCGATATGAAGAAGATGTATGAAATAACAGCCGGCGTTGACCAGCCGGTAAAAATAGGCGGACCTAAACACTCTTCGTCAAAAGCGGCATCGGTAAAAAATTATGAATCGGAAATTGAAGAGCTTTCAAAAAAAATTTACCGGGAGACAGAAATTCCACTAATCTCGGATGAAAGAAAAAGCAGAAATGATAAAACTGCTTCTTCTGTAAAATCTTTTAAGAAGGAGATAAATGAAATTGCAGACACTCTTCAGATGCGGGAAGTTCAAAAAAGTATTGTGAATAGATTAATCAATCATTTGTCCAACTCGTCGAGTTTTATGGATGAATCCACTTTAGAAAATTATCTTCTTTCAAGTATGGCTTCGATGATACAGACATCAAGTTTCAAAGTGGGCAAAAACAGAACACATAAAGTTGCGCTGGTAGGTCCAACCGGGGTGGGCAAAACTACTTGTATTGCAAAACTTGCTGTAATCTCAAAAATTATTCACAAACTAAAAGTCGGTTTGATTTCAATTGATACCTACCGTCTTGGCGCAATAGATCAGTTGAGAATTTTTTCCGAGATAAGCGATATTGAAATGGCTGTTGCTTATGAACCTGAAGAGATTCCAAAGCTCGTAAAAAAATTTAAGAACAAGGATTTAATTTTCATTGATACCGTAGGGCGCAGCCAGAAGAGCAAAGAAAGTTTGGATGCTATAAAAAAACATTTGCAAGCGGCACAAGTTGACGAAACAATTCTTGTTGTAAGCGCAACAAGTTCAGCACGCACGCTGAACGATGTGGCGGAGAAATTTAAGGATCTGAAATACACTTCGGTTATATTCTCGAAGGTTGACGAAGCGGTTGCTTATGGTAATATTATGAATCTCGCTGTTACTCATAATGTTCCGGTAATGTTTTTAACAAACGGTCAGGTCATTCCCGATGATATAGTTTCTGTTAATCCATCGTTCCTGGCAAATTTAATATATACGGGCAAGTTGTATAAATGAATGAACAAGCGTCGCGGCTTATACAGCTCAATAAACTTGCGGAAAGAGAAAAGTACTCTTCATCCTCAAAAATTATTTCTATTTGTTCCGGCAAAGGCGGAACGGGCAAAACTTTTTTCTCGGCAAACTTTGCTTATCAGCTATCTAAACTGAACAAGAAAGTTTTGCTTGCCGATCTCGATCTCAACTTTTCCAATCTCAATATTCTTTTGAACCAAACATCAACAAAAACAATTTCCAATTTTTTTGAACAGATAAACTCACTTGAAGAAATAATTTTTAATTGTTCGTCAAATCTCGACCTGATTTTTGGTGATTCCGGAAGAGACGATTACCCGCGGGTAAGCCGGGAAGTTTTGGATTACTTTTTTATCTCTTTAGCAAAAATTCAGAAGAGATATGATTACGTAATTTTGGATTCCTCCTCGGGCGCAGATGAACTTACACTTTACCAGCTCAGCAAATCGGATTACAACATAATTGTAACTTCGCCCGAACCTACTGCCGTAATGGATGCGTACGTTGTAATTAAATTATTGGCTGCCTCCGCTATGGAAGCCGAAAGATTTATAGTTATAAACAAATGCAGCAATTCAGATGAAGGAGCAGGCGCTTTTGAAAATCTTTCAACTGCGGTAAAACATTTTTTGAATGAGCGTGTTGAGTTACTTGGCACAATAAGTTTTGACAGCGCAGTTCACAAATCAATTGTCAATCAAGAACTGCTTTTAAATTTCGATCCGCACTCAATAGCGGCGTCTGAAATAGAAAAGCTATTAATGAGGTTCAATAAATTCACTCAACTGGCTAATAATAACCAGCCAAAATAATCCTCAAAATTTTTCTCTTAATAATTCACTCAAAAATCACTGTTTCTTAACTAAATAAAAGACGCCCTGCGTGGTATAGTGTTTGCAACTTTTGGCAGTAAAAATAAGGGCAGCTATGAACAAGATAATTCTTCAAGCAGGTTTGTTAGTGTTCTTCTTTTCGGTAATCTACTTTACGCAAAGAGGAATGCCTTTTGAAAAAATTCTTCTCAATTCATTTGTCATCTTCATAATTCTAACTATAATGCTCAGCGCTATCGTTGTAGGAATAATAAAGGCAATCAATAAAAACTCATTCAACAAATTAGGCGGCTATTCAGACGGTTTAGCAGGGAAAGAAGAAAAATGAGTAATCAAACGCTTTGGGCTTCGTACAAAGAGAGCCCTTCTCCGGAATTAAAAAAGCAGATTATACTTAACTACGTAAACCTTGTTCATTATGTAATTCACAGGACTAATTTGAATCAGAACGGAATATTAGACCGGCGCGATTTTTTTCAATTCGGAATCGAGGGCTTGAGCGAAGCCATAGATCGTTTTGACCCTGATTACGGAACAAAGTTTGAAACGTATGCCATTCAAAGAATACGCGGAAAAATTTACGACGAGCTGCGCAAGTACACAGAAAAACACGAACCGGCTTTTGAGTGCGAAAACCATTCCGGATATTCTCTTTCAAACATTTCTCTTAACCAATCTGTTAGTGATGACGATGGAATGCAGGTATACGAAACTATAGCCGGCAATTCGGACAAGCCCGATGTTATTCTTGAAAAGAAAGATTTAAAACTGAAACTCGTTGAGATCATAAAAGAACTGGGACAAAGAGACAGAACGATTTTGAGTTTATATTACTATGAAGAGCTGAACTATAAAGAAATTGCCGAGGTATTAAACATTACGGTTTCGCGCGTGTCGCAAATTCACTCCAAAATTTTGAATTCACTAAAACTAAGACTGGCAGATTATAATGTTTGACGTAAAAAATCCGGAATTAAAAGAGCGAATCAGAAAGCAGCTATCAAATATCGGAACGCTCCCGTCCGTCCCTCAAATTATCACCGAAGTTTCTATGTTGTTAGATAACGATAGAACAAGCGCTGCAGACCTTTGCAAAGTAATCTCTCAGGATCAGGGTATTGTTGCAAAAATTCTTGCAGTTGCAAATTCACCTTTATATGGATTGCCCCGAAGAGTTTCCACAATCGAGTTTGCGGTTGTTATAATTGGTTTCGAGCATATCAAAAATATTTTAGTAGCTCTCTCTTTAGTTGAGGCGTTCAAAACAAGAAACACATTAAACTGGGACCAGAACGGATACTGGATTCATTCATTGCTGACTGCAACGGCAGCAAAAAGAATTGCCGATGATCTCCGCTATCCAAAATCCGGAGAAGTTTTTACAGCAGGACTTCTGCACGATCTTGGCATTGTTGTTCTTCAGCGTTACATGCATAATGAATTTAAAAAAGTAATAAAATTAGTTGATGAAGAAGAGATTCGTCATTATAACGCAGAAGAATTTGTACTCGGGTTTACTCATCAGGATATTGGAGAATTTTTGCTTGAGAAGTGGAACTTTCCACCATACATCAGTGAGGCAGTTCTTTTTCACCACACCCCTTCCCTTGCGGAAAAAGGAAGAGTGTTGGCTTCGCTTATTCATCTTGCAGATTATATGACCCAGCGTTTGTCTGTTGGCGCATTCGAATGGGACAACAATTTTGTGCTCGATGAAAGCATAATTGATATCCTCGGTTTTGGAAATTACGAATATTTAGAAAAGTTCATCTTTAGTTATGAACCGTTATTTAAAAGTCATCTTGAATCAATAAATCTGTAGGCGGTTATGGAAACATTTACAATCGATTATTCCCAGAAACGCGAGAGAACGGAGTTAATTCTGAAAAAAGTGAACACTCTTTCTCCAATTCCTAAAATTCTTTCTGAAGTATTACAGCTCTTAAACGATATGGATACAAGTCCTCATCTACTTGCAAAATCCATCTCCAAAGATCAAAGTGTTGTACTCAAACTTCTCACAATTGCAAATTCTCCATTCTACGGATTGACGAAAAGAGTTTCTTCGATTGAGTTTGCAATTATGATTCTGGGTTATGATGAGATCCGGAATATTGTTTCGGCTCTATCGTTGATAGAATCAATAAAGAACAAGAGTGATCAATATTTAGATCAAAAAAGTTTTTGGCTTCATTCTCTCATCACGGCAACAATTGCAAAAAAAATTGCGATGGATATGAGTTTGGAAAAAAGCAGCGAAGCATTCCTTGCCGGATTGCTTCACGATCTCGGTATCTCGGTCGTTCACAGATTTATGCATTCGGATTT
>JBFLWC010000191.1:0-2847 GCA_040758415.1 Bacteroidota bacterium
TACTTCATAAAGTTGGCAATTATCAATTCTAACCAAATAAAAAATTGTTTTTGCTAAAAAATTTACTCAGAAAATATTAAATTTAGTTCCGACTAATACGGATAGATATGAAAGTAACAGAACATCTTGAACGTGCAACAAAAACACTCATCAGTTTTGAAATCATTCCGCCTAAAAGAGGCGGCAACATAAAACAGCTTTTACAAGTTCTAGAAGACATCGTAAGGTATAATCCGCCGTTTATAGATATTACAAGTCATGCTGCGGAAGTAGTTTATGAAGAAACTGCGGGCGGAATGCAAATGAAAATTAAACGCAAACGTCCCGGCACACTCGGAATCTGCGCACTCATTCAAAACAAGTACAACATTGATGCTGTGCCTCACGTTTTATGCACGGGATTTACACGCGAAGAAACGGAAGATTTTTTGATTGAGCTTCATTATCTTGGAATTGATAATGTTCTTGCAATCCGCGGAGACGATAGTGATTATAAAAAGCCGGTAAAATTCGGGCGGAGTATAAACGAGTATGCCGTTGATTTAATAAAGCAGATCGGCTCAATCAACAATGGAAAATATCTTGAAGAAGGATTGCTTGATGCGCAGCCGATGAATTTCTGCGTTGGTACAAGCGGTTATCCGGAAAAACATTTTGAAGCACCTAACTTGATTACCGACATCCGCTATACCAAAGCAAAAGTAGATGCGGGCGCTTCATACATTGTAACGCAAATGTTCTACAACAACAAATCATATTTTGATTACGTTGATCTTTGCCGCAAAGAAGGAATAAATGTTCCAATTATTCCCGGCTTGAAAATAATTACAACTAAAGCACACGTAAAAAGTCTGCCGAAAAATTTCTACATAGATATTCCTCAAGAACTAGCCGAAGAAATTGAAGCAGCAAAACCGGAACACATATACGAGATTGGCGTTAGCTGGACAACAAAACAAGTTGAAGAATTGCTGAACAAGAATGTTCCTGCGATTCATTTTTATATTATGCAGCATTCCAAGCCAATCAAAATGCTGATGGACAAACTAAAAATTTGAGTGTGGTAGAATGATGAATTCATCATCAATCTTAAAGTTCCCTTCTCCTATTCCGCGTAAACTAAAATGGGGTGTATCCGGCTGCGGCAGCTTTGCAGAAAATTTTTTTCTTCCCGCACTGCAGTTAACACAGAGAAGCAAATTGGTCTCTGCTTACAGTAGTAATTTGAACCGCGCTAAAAATGTTGCTAACAAATTTGGCGCTCCAAATGCGTTTGATGATTTTGATGCTTTCCTTGCAAGCGAAATTCAAGCCGTGTATATATCAAGCGCAAACTCGAATCATTATTGGCAGGTATTGAAAGCAGCAAAAGCAGGTAAGCATATTCTTTGTGAACAGCCAATCTCTTTGAATTCTTTACAAGCTCAAGAGATGATTGATGTTTGTAAAAAGTATAATGTGATTCTTGTAATCAATCATCTGCATCGTTTCCATCCGCTCGTTCAAAAGGCAAAAGAGTTGGTTGACAAACAGATGCTCGGTAAAGTTGTTTCGATTTCCGCATCATACAATATTGATTTAGCACCCGGTGATAATTTCAGATTCAAAAAGAATTTAAGCGGCGGCGGTGTTCTGCGCGATCTTGGCGGAGGGATGATTGATCTGCTGCGTTACTTCGGCGGCGAAATTGTTGAAGTGAAAGCGTTCTTAGATAATGTTGTTTATAAAAGTGATGTTGAAGATTTTGCTTCCGCAATTGTAAAATTCGAGAAGAACGGGTATGGTTATTTCAACGTTTCATACAACACAAAGAAACCATACAACAGAATTGAAATTCTTGGTTACAACGGTTCGCTTACAATTGAAAATTATTTAGGGGAAAAAAATCTTGCAACAAAATTGATAATTGATCTTCACGGTGAAGGGAAAAAAGTTTTCCGCAAACGAACAAATAAATTGTTATTCTTAATCCGTTCGGCACAAAAAACATTTCTAAAAAACGAGCTGCCTCTTGTAACCGGCGAAGACGGCTTAATTACTATGCAAATTATAGAAGAAATTGAAAAGCAATGTCATTACGGAAAGAATTAGTTGAAGCGTGTCGTAAAGTTTATGAGAAGGGTTTCGTCTCGGCTTATGATGGAAATCTTTCGGCAAGAATTGATGAACAAAGAATTTTGATTACACCCTCCGGCAGATGCAAAGGCGATGTTGAAGAAAAAGATTTATTGGAAATAGATAACAATGGTAATCTCTTAAACGGTACGGGAAAAATTTCTACCGAAGTAAAAATTCATCTAATTGCATATCAGAAAAGAAAAGATGTCTGTGCAGTAATTCACTGTCATCCGGTTCATGCAACTGCATTCGCTGCTATTGGAGAAGGTTTGATGAGACCAATTTTTCCAGAAGTGGTTTTATCCCTTGGCAAAGTTCCGTTGTGCAGATATGGAACACCATCAACAGATGAGCTGCCGAATTCAATGTTACCGTTTATTGATTATGCCTGGGCGCTGCTGCTGGAAAACCACGGGGCAGTAACTTTTGGTAAATGTGTCCGCGGGGCTTATTTCAGAATGGAAAAACTTGAGTGGGCTGCACATACAATTTCAGTTGCAAGAATACTTGGAAGAGAAAAATCACTGCCGAATAATAAACTGAAAGAACTCTATTCTATTTCCGAAGATGTTTACGGAATCAAGATTGATAAAAGAAATCGTTTCGATTACTAAATAATTCACCTTACGCAGCAGAAGTATTTTTTAATGAAATTCTCACGAAGTGATGGCTTTGCCACAAATAACAAAAAACAAAAACCAAACAAGCACCAATTTTCAAATTCCAATT
>JBFLWC010000192.1:0-3346 GCA_040758415.1 Bacteroidota bacterium
AGATAATTTATTGTTGAGAATGACCGAACAAAATTTCGATTCTGTAATCAACGCAAATTTGAAAAGTGTTTTCAACTATACTAAAGCAATCTTAAAACCGATGCTCGGGCAGCGCTGCGGAAAAATTGTAAATATAAGTTCTGTTGTTGGAATTATTGGAAATCCCGGGCAAGCAAATTATGTTGCATCAAAAGCCGGCGTAATTGGTTTGACAAAATCGAATGCAAAAGAATTAGCTTCGCGCAACATAAATGTAAATGCTGTTGCGCCGGGATTTATCGAAACAGATATGACAGATAAACTGAACGATCAGCAAAAAGAAACAATTTTATCAAACGTACCGATCAAACGATTTGGCAAACCGGAAGATGTTGCAAAAGCTGTTCTCTTTTTGTGCAGCAGCGACTCGGATTACATCACCGGACAAGTTCTTACTGTTGACGGCGGAATGGTAATGTAAAAAAGATTAATCAATAAATATCATTTCAATCACTAAAAAGGAGCAGAAATGGAAGTTGAAGCAAAAGTAAAAGAAATCGTAATGGATAAACTCGGTGTAGAAGAATCGCAAATTACACCCGAAGCTTCATTCACAAACGATCTCGGCGCAGATTCTCTCGATATTGTTGAATTAGTTATGGGATTTGAATCCGCTTTTAATATTTCAATTCCAGATGAGGACGCTGAAAAGATCTCTACCGTTGGCGACGCTATTAAATACCTAAAAGAAAAATTAGGAAAATAAAGATACTGTTAGAGGTTGACTAAAAAATTATTTTTGGGTCAACCTCTTACTTTTTTTTCCACAAACCATTTAAAAATGCAGGGCATTTCAAATGAATAAAAGAAGAGTTGTTGTAACTGGACTTGGTGCATTAACTCCGATCGGAAATAACACTCAAGAATTTTGGGAAGGATTAATAAGCGGAAGAAACGGCGCAGGTCTTATCACAAAGTTCGATGCGTCTTCTTTTAATACTCATTTTGCATGCGAGGTGAAAAACTTTGACCCTTTGACTTTTGTTGACAAAAAAGAACTCCGCAGAATGGACCCCTATACTCATTATGCGCTGGCAACGGCAACAATGGCAATTGAAGATTCTAAATTGGATTTAGGTAAAATAAATTTAGAAAGAGCCGGCGTTATTTTTGGAAGTGGAATTGGAGGAATGCTAACCTGGGAAGAGCAGCATAGAGCATTTCTTAACGGTGGTGCAAAAAGAATAAGTCCATTCTTTGTTCCGATGATGATTTCCGATATTGCAGCCGGACAAATTTCAATCCGATTTGGTTTGAAAGGTCCCAACTACGCAACAACTTCGGCTTGTGCAACTTCATCCCATGCAATAGCAGATGCATTTTTTCTGATTCAACGCGGCTCGGCAGATATAATTATCTGCGGCGGTTCCGAAGCTGCTATTACACCGATGGCGATCGGTGGATTCAACTCAGCACGCGCTCTTTCAACATGGAATGACCGGTTTCTGGAAGCTTCACGACCGTTTGATAAAGATAGAAATGGTTTTGTGATGGGAGAAGGTTCCGGCGTGCTTGTGTTAGAAGAACTTGAACACGCAGTTAATCGCAGTGCAATTATCTACAGTGAAATAATTGGTGCAGGGTTAACAGGCGATGCATTTCACGTTACAGCACCTCCGCCCGGTGGAGAAGGCGCAGTTCGTTCGATGCGTGAATCGTTGCGTGATGCAGAAGTAGAACCGGCTGTTGTTGATTATATCAATGCGCACGGAACATCAACTGAATTGAACGATTTCAATGAGACACAAGCAATTAAAACAGTTTTTGGTGAACACGCTTACAAACTTGCTGTCAGCTCAACAAAATCTATGACCGGCCATCTGCTCGGTGCAGCCGGCGCTGTTGAAGCGATTGCGACTATCCTGACTATTAAAAACGGAATTATTCCGCCAACAATAAATTTTGTTGAAGCCGAACCGGAGATGGATTTAAATTACACACCTAAAGCTGCTGTAAAAAGAGAAATAAATTATGCTATCAGCAACACGTTTGGTTTTGGCGGACACAATGCTTCTTTGCTATTTAAAAAATTTGTAGGATAGTCTTTTGTTTGGAAAGTCGTTCGATAGGTTTTTAAAAGTATTCACTCGCAGAAATGCACTTTCCAATCATCAGCTTGAATGGATCTTTAGAAAGAATTTAGCTATTCTCGAATCTACTTTAGGATTTTCTGTTCGCAACAAAAATTATTATATCAAAGCATTAACTCACCGCTCATACATTGAACTTTATCCCGAATTAAAAAAATCGAACGAACGTTTGGAATTTTTAGGTGATTCGGTTTTGAGTATGGTTGTCGGGAAATATTTATTCAAAAACTATCCCGATGAAGAAGAAGGATTTTTAACAAAGTCACGCTCGCTGCTTGTCAATCGTGAAAGGTTAGCCAACGCAGCCGAGAAGATTGGATTGCAGAATTTCATTCTATATAATAAAAAATACCTTCGCGATTCTGTGGAAGGATTACAAACAATTCTTGCAGATGGACTTGAGGCGCTTATCGGTGCAATTTTTTTAGATAAAGGATTGAAGCGCGCCGAAGAATTTATAATTACTCAAATTGTTCATCCGTTAGAAGAAGACGATGCATTCCTTGTTGATACAAATTATAAAGGGCAACTTTTAGAACTCACTCATTTAGAAAAACTAAAGCCGCCGCGATACGTTGTGAAAAAAGAAGTAGGACCTGCGCATAAAAAAGAATTTACGATCGAGGTCTATGTAGGTGATGATTTGTTAGGTATTGGTTTTGGAAAAAATAAAAAATCCGCCGAGCAAGAAGCTTCGCGTATTGCAATCGAGAAAATAAAAAGTGTTTTAATAGGTAAGGATAATGATGCTGGTTAGTTGCGTCTTTGCTACTATTTGATTGTTAGTTTTACTGATATTAATTCTTTTGCAAACTCTACATTTTGTTTAGTATTCATAATAAGCGTCAGTCCACGAATTTTACCATATTTTTTCCCAACCTTAAACTGACTTTTTAATTCATCAGAAATTTTACTTTTCATGATGGCTGCTTCAGCTTTATCACCGAAGTAAAAAGAAACTCTAAACGATTCGGGAATAACTGAAAGCCAAAAAATTGTTTTAGCTTTGTTAGTTACTTTCATTAACCAACTTTTGCCATCATTGTAATATCTCCACTGTTCGGAAAAATCGGGATGATTTATATGGATGAAATTAAAAAATGATTCCCATAATTGTTTAGATTTACCGATATGAGAAAAGTTAATTTCTTTAGTAGGAAATTGGTTTTTGTCTGAAAGAATTATCTGATCCATTTTTTATTTTTAACCTATTTCTT
>JBFLWC010000193.1:0-4076 GCA_040758415.1 Bacteroidota bacterium
GGAATTTGATACTGAACATTTAAAACCAACATACAAATTTAATCAGGGTTTGCCGGGTTCCAGCTATGCCTTTGAAGTTGCCGGCAGGATTGGTTTTGACAATAGTTTCATTTCTCTCTCGAAAGAATTTTTAGATACCGATAAAACTAAAATTGAAGACTTTCTTATTTCGCTCGAAAAAAAATCGAAACACTTGAAAGAGCAGCTCAACGTTCTCGAAAGAGAAAACACCAGGTTGAAGGGATTGACAAATCTTTATCATGAAAAAATTGAAAAACTGGAAAATCAAAAAAAAGAAATACTTGCACAGACAAAAGAGAAAGCGGAAATATTTTTAAGCGATGTAAATAAAAGAATTGAAAGCGCAATTAAAAATATCCGCGAATCACAAGCAGATAAAGAAGTAATAAAAAAAGAGAAAAAGAAGATTGAAGAAATAAAAAAGGAAAGCGCGATTATCTTTAAGAAAGAAAGAAAAATAAATCCGCCGAACATGCCTATCCGGCAGGCAGGGGTGGAAGAAAAAGTTGAATTGAAAATCGGCGACTATGCTTCAATTCAGGATACAGCTTCTGTTGGTGTGTTGTCTGAAATTGATAAAGAAAAAAATAGAGCCGTGCTCGGAATCGGATCGCTAAAAATAAAAACAAAATATTCCGATTTGGTCCCGGCTAAAAAATCTCAGCAGGAAAGTACAGACCGAAAACAATTCAGAGTTGATCAAACCGAAATTAGTTATCGGCTAGATATACGGGGCAAACGCGCCGATGAAGCAGAATTTGAGGTTATAAAATTTTTGGATAACGCGAACGCAAGCGGTGCAGACCGCGTAGAAATTTTACACGGCAAAGGCACCGGTGCGCTCAAACAGCTTGTACATGGAATTCTTAGAACAAATCATTCGGTAAAAAATTATTATTTTGCAAATATCGAATACGGCGGCGAAGGAATTACAATTGTTGAATTCAAGTAGAGCTATGATTAAAAAAATTTTAATTGCCAACCGCGGAGAAATTGCTCACAGAATTATAAAAGCCTGCCGCGAGTTAGAAATAATTTCAGCGGTAATTTACTCTGAAGCCGATGTAAACGCTCTTCACGTTCGACGCGCGGACGAAGCACATTTTATAGGCGCGCCGCAGGCAAATGAATCTTATCTCAATAAAGAAAAAATTATTAAACTCGCAAAAGAAATTAACGCAGATGCGATTCATCCCGGCTATGGCTTCCTTTCCGAAAATCACGATTTCATAAAGATGGTTGAAGAATCTGGAATTATTTTTATCGGACCTTCGTCCCGCTCCGTTGAAATGATGGGAGAAAAAACTTCCGCAAGAAGATTAATGAAAGCCAATAACGTTCCCATCGTTCCCGGCACAACCGAACCGATTAAAAATATTGAAGAAGGGAAAAAGATTGCTGCTGAAATAGGTTATCCGGTGATGCTCAAAGCGGCAGCAGGCGGCGGCGGAAAAGGAATGCGTAAAATTATTTGCGATGATGAATTTGAACCGGCATACAACCGTGCAAAGAATGAATCGTTGAAAGCGTTTGGAAACGACGATGTCTATCTCGAAAAATTTGTTGAGAACCCAAAACATATCGAAGTTCAAGTCTTTGCAGATAAATTCGGGAATTACATTCATCTTTTCGAACGGGAATGTTCGATTCAACGGCGGCATCAAAAAGTTGTTGAAGAAGCGCCGTCAACTGCTGTTGATGAAACCACCCGCAAAAAAATTACTGATGCTGCTATACAAGCGGCTAAAGCATGTAATTATTATAATGCCGGTACAATAGAATTCTTGATGGACAAGAATAAAAACTTTTACTTTCTTGAAATGAACACACGTCTTCAAGTAGAACATCCCGTAACTGAAATGATAACCGGTATTGATATCGTCAAACAGCAAATTAAAATTGCTGCCGGAGAAAGACTTGCACTAAAACAAGAAGAGTTAAAAATCCACGGACATGCAATAGAGTGCAGAATTTATGCAGAGGATGTTGATAACAATTTTGCACCATCAACAGGAAAAATTATTCATCATCGTTTAACATCCGGTCCCGGTATCAGAATAGACAGAGGAATTGATGTTATGAGCGAAGTTCCTATTTATTATGATCCGATGCTCGCAAAAGTTATTGCATGGGGAATTGATCGTCAGGAAGCTATCATCCGTATGAAGCGAGCGCTTGGCGAATATCAAATTTCCGGAGTCGTAACAAACATTCCGGTTTTCAATTGGATACTTAATCAAAAGACTTTTCTTGATGGAACATTCGACATTAATTTTTTAGACAGCGAATTCATACCGCTCGTACCGGATAAGTGGAAAGAAGATTCATCAAAAGAATATGAAAAGATTGCAGCAGTGCTTGGAGCATTTTTAAAATTTCAAGAACAACAGTCAACTTTATCATCTAACAAAATTGCTGGTCAGACCCGCCTGAGCGGCAGCAGCAATTCATGGCGCAAACAACTTTATGACTGAGTATGTAGTAACAATAAATAATCGGCGGCATCTGATAAAAATTTTTGAGAATGGTCAGGTGATGATAGACAATAAAAAAGCTGCTGTCGAAATATCGCCCATCAGTAACAACGCATACATTATGAGGTATGGCAGAAAAGTTTTTGAAATTGCTTCCAACAAACTCGATAAAAATAAATTCGGATTTTTGATTAATGGTTATTATTTCAATACAACGGTACGAACCCTGTTACAGGAAACAGCCGAGGAACTACAGAAAAATAAAAGCAAGGCAAAACATCATTCGGATGTAAAAGCTCCGATGCCCGGATTGATTTTGAAAATGAAAAAGAAAGCAGGTGATAATGTTATGCTTGGAGAACCTATATTACTTTTAGAAGCAATGAAAATGGAGAACGAATTACGTTCGCCATCGAGTGGAATTATTAAAGAAGTGTTTTTCAGAGAAGGTCAATCGGTAGAAAAAGACTCGATTATTTTAACAATAGAATAAGAAATCATATTTGCTTTTAGAATACAATTACTTATATTTTCTCGGGAATTTCACTTAACAAAAGGAGGTCGTGTGAAGAAAACAATTACTTTATTTTTAGTCAGCGTTATGTTAGCATCAAGTGCATACGCAGGCGGTTTTCAAATCAATGAACATGGCGCAAGAGCTATGGCGATGGGCGGCGCATTTACAGGTTTAGCAAATGATCCATCGGCAATTTATTTTAACCCGGCAGGTATTGCTCAATTAAAAGGAACGCAATTTTATGCCGGCGCAACAATGATCCTTCCCATTTCATCTTTTGCTCTTCCAAAGCCGTCAACCACAGAATATGAAATGAAAAGTCAAGTCTTCTCTCCAATTAATTTTTATGTAACACAACAATTATCGGAAAAATTTTATGCTGGTATAAGCGTAAATAACCAATACGGTTTAGGAACAAAATGGGACCCTAACTGGATTGGACGTTACCTTGCAGTTGAAACTGAAGTTAGAACTTTCTTTATAACTCCGGTTGTTGCATACAAATTTTCTGATAATTTCTCTCTTAGTGTTGGCGCTACTTATGCGTTTGCAGATGTGAAGATTGCTAGAAAATCTCCCAATCCGAACCCAACACAAAGTGAACCTTTGATTGATATGAATGGAACGGCAACAGCATTTGGTTTCACGGCAGGTTTACTTTACAAACCATCGAGTAAGTTTCAACTTGGTTTGAGTTATAGAAGCGAATCTAAATTTGATTTTAGCGGAACGGTAGTTAGCAATCCAGCTACTTTTACCCATCCATTGTTGAAAGTGAATCTCCCATTTCCGTACGGAGACATTAAAGCTCCATTAACAACTCCACAGAATATAACTTTTGGACTTGCTTATATTCCGGATGATCGGTGGACTGCAACTTTTGATTTTCAATACATTGGTTGGTCAAGCTATAATAAATTAGAAGTAACATTCAGCAGTTACGATCTTGATTTGAATCCTGCAAATGGAGTTCAAAATGTTCAATCGGTAGTTAGAGATTATCAGAACACATTTATAGTCCGTGGCGGCCTTGAATACAAAGCTTCAGATTCATTTGCTTTGAG
>JBFLWC010000194.1:0-4014 GCA_040758415.1 Bacteroidota bacterium
TAACTTATTTAGCGGCAGCCGGTATAGGAACTTTGGGTATTGTTGACAGTGATGTTGTGGATTTAAGCAATCTGCAGCGACAAATAATTCACTTCACTCAAGACGTCAGCGTATCAAAAGTTGAATCAGCAAAAAAGAAGATAGAACAAATCAACCCCGATGTAAAAGTTATTACATATAATACAAGGTTGACATCAAAAAATATAGCCGATATAATAAAAGACTATGATTTTATAATTGACGGTACGGATAATTTCCCGACCAAGTTTTTAGTAAACGATGCATGCGTAATTCTTAAAAAGCCGTACTCCCATGCCGGCATCCTTAGATTTGACGGGCAAACTTTTACTTACACACCGGGGAATATGTGTTACAGATGTATCTTCAAAGAACCGCCGCCCCAAGGTGTTGTACCAACATGCAGTGAAGCCGGCATACTTGGTGCTGTTGCAGGTGTTATCGGTACTATACAAGCTGTTGACGCATTAAAGTATATACTCAATAAAGGAGAATTACTTACAAACAGACTTTTAACGTTCAATGCGCTGACTTCAAGATTCAGAGAAATCAAATTGAAGAAAAATGAGAATTGTGCCGTTTGCGGTGTTAACCCAACTATAATAGAACTGCAGGATTACGAACAGCCAGCTTGTGAACTTAAATCAATCCGCTAAAGGCGGGACAAAATTCAAAGCACAAAACTCAAAGCACAAAACTCAATCCGCTAGTTAGCAGCCAAAACCCGAAATTAATTGTTTTGGATTTGGGGTCTTGAATTTTGGATTTTTTAGCAATCAATAAGGAGCGTCAATTATGATAGATAAAAAGAAAATATCATTAGTCTTGTTCAGCGGTGATTTCGACAAGGCAATAGCAGCTTTTACCATTGCTTCTGGCGCCGCTGCCGTGAATTACGAAGTGAATCTCTTTTTTACATTCTGGGGATTAAATACAATAAAAAAGAATAGAAGCAGAAGTGTTATCGGAAAAGGTATTCTTGCTAGAACTTTTAATTTCCTGATGGGCGGATTTAATAATTTACCCTTAAGCCGGCTTAACTTTGCAGGCATCAGTCCAAATCTAATGACTAATCTTATGAAGAAAAGAAATGTTGCTACTTTAAGAGAATTGATAGACGCATCAATTCAACTCAACGTAAACTTCTATGCATGCGAAATGTCTATTAATATACTTGGCTTAAAAAAAGAAGATTTTATTCCTGAAATTAAAGAGATACTTGGCGTTGCAAAATTTTTAAAACTTTCGGAAAACGGAAAGGTATTATTTATATGAAGACTGTTAAACTTGATATTACAAGAGAGCATTGCCCAATGACATTTGTTAAAACAAAACTCGCACTCGAAAAACTAAATAAAGGCGATCTGCTTGAAGTAATCTTAAAAGAAGGCGAACCCCTGGAGAATGTACCACAAACTACTTCCGAACAAGGTAATATTGTTCTTGAAATAAAAAGAATTGAAAACGATGTTCATCTGGTAGTAATAGAAAAAGGATAGAAATATGTTCAGAATTCCAAAAAGTATAATTAACAAAATTGCTGAACACGGTAAAAAAGATTACCCCCTAGAAGCCTGCGGTTACCTTATAGGAAATGATGAGACCGTTACGGATGTTATTTATATGACTAATATTGACAAATCAAATGAACATTTTTCTTTTGATCCTAAAGAGCAATTCAGAGCCGTAAAATATGCGCGGGCAAAAAACGGATCGTTAATTGCCGTTTATCATTCCCATCCGGATTCTCATGCAAGAATGTCCAATGAAGATCTACGATTAGCAAATGACACTTCTATGAAATACTTAATCTTTTCTGTACCGGATAACGATCTGCGCTGCTTCGTAATAAATAAAGAAAAAAGCGTTGCCGAAATTGAAATTGAAGAAATCTAGAATGTGAAGCGGAAAAAGTTGTCTTTTGTATTTATTAACTCACCTTACGCAAGGATTAGAGGATTGAAAACTCTTAGGACTATCCGAAGGATTCCTACGGAAAAGTCCATATTATTAGTGTTGTTTTTCAAACCCCAGCCTTAAGGCTGGGGTTGTCAAATCCTAAAGGCATTAGGGCTTTAGCCCATTCTGCGTAAGGTAAGTTATTAATTCATGTTACACAAAATTTAGTTCTTTAATAGTCCCGTTATTTTCACGAAGTGGTGGAGACTTTGTAAAAATAAGTTTTCTCTGCATCTACGTGTCTGTAGTGATATTAATTTTATTTTTGGCACCCTTCACACAGAGGCACAAAGTCTTTTTACACAGTCTCGATACCCATGATAATGGCGGGGTTATATAAATTCAGCCATGCGTAACATGAATTATTAATAATCTCCCATGATTTTTTCACTGTAGAAAAAATGTAAGTTACAGAGTATTAATCCTTCAACAGTTCGCGTGCTATCACAATTCTCTGAATCTCAGAGGTGCCTTCATAAATTTCTGTAATTTTTGCATCCCGCAAGTATCTTTCGACCAAATACTCGCGCACATACCCATAGCCGCCGTGTATTTGAATTGCTTCGAGTGCGCATTCAACGGCAACTTTAGAAGCATATAATTTTGCCATTGCAGCTTCTTTAACATGTTTCTTACCTGCATCTTTTAATGCAGCCGCTTGAAGTGTAAGAAGTTTAGCCGCTTCAACTTTTGTTGACATATCCGCCAATTTAAATTGAATGGCTTGATGATGTGCAATCTCTGTTCCGAATGCTTTGCGCACCTTCGCATATTTAGTAGCAGCTTCAAGTGCGCCTTCAGCAATTCCAACCGCCTGTGATGCAATTCCAATTCTACCGCCATTGAGTGTTTGCATAGCAAAATTAAATCCTTTACCCACTTCCCAAACAATATTAGATTCCGGCACGCGGCAGTTTTCAAAAGTTAAAGAAGATGTGTCGCTGCTTCTAATTCCAAGTTTATCTTCCTTCACACCGTGTCCGAACCCCGGAGTTCCTTTTTCGACTACAAATGTAGTTATCCCATGATGCGCTTTTTCTTTATCAGTTTGTGTAACAACCAAAAAATAATCTGCCGATGTTCCGTTTGTAATCCAATTTTTCATTCCATTTATAACCCAATCGTTTCCATCTTTATAGGCGGTTGTATTCTGTTTTGTAGCATCACTTCCTGCTTCCGGTTCGGATAAAGCAAATGCACCAAGTTTTTCTCCTCTTGCCAGCGGCTTTAAATATTTTTCTTTTATCAATTCCGAACCCCATTTTTCCAATCCATAACAAACCAAAGAATTATTAACAGACATAATTACACCAAGACTGGCGTCAACTTTGGAAATTTCAATCATAGCAAGAACGTAACTAACGGTGTCCATTCCGGCTCCATCATACTGCGGCGAAACCATCATTCCCATAAAACCAAGCTCGCCAAGTTTTTTAACTAACTCTGCTGGAAATTCTCCTTTTTTATCGCGCTCGATTGTTGTCGGTGCAACTTCAGATTCCGCGAACTCGCGTGCGGTTTGTTGAATCATAAGTTGTTCTTCTGTAAAGTTGAAATTCATTCATTCCTCAATTTTCTATTACATTTAATTTGTTGATTACATTTTAAAACTACTGAAAGGATTTCAAATTTCAAATCCTCCCTCTAATACTCAGGCGCTCAGGAACTTAGGCACTCAGGAACTTTGTCCCTATATTTGCACACAATGAAAAACTCAGAAAAAAAAATACAATTCAAGGGTCTTACGCTTTCTGAACTTCAAGAATATTTTGTTTCTATTGGCGAGCCAAAGTTCCGAGCGCAGCAAGTTTTTAATTGGATGTACAACCATCTTTCTTTCGATTTTTCTGAAATGCAAAACATTCCAAAAGAACTTCGCAAAAAGCTAACAGCCAACTGTGAACTGCAGACTCTAAACTTAGTTACAACACAGGATTCCCCTTCAACCGGTACAAAAAAATATTTATTCTCTACAGTAGATGATAAAAAAATCGAATCGGTTGTTATTCCCGAAAAAGATAGAACTACACTTTGCAT
>JBFLWC010000195.1:0-3187 GCA_040758415.1 Bacteroidota bacterium
TAGGAATTCTATTATGGTATCTCGAAATACAGTCGCAGTAATTTTTCTTATTTCTTCGTTTACGTTGTTTGCACAGCAGAAATTTTCAAAAGCAATTGAAGATAATTCTTTTTTGATAGAAGAAGCATATAATCAGGAAGAACGTGTTATCCAACATATTTCGAATGCTCTCTACTTTCAAGACCCACAGCATGATGTTGCTTACTCCTTCACTCAGGAATGGCCCGTTGGAGGGCAAAGCAATCAACTCAGTTTTACAATTCCTTATGCTTTCCTCAATTCAAATAGTGTGAATGGTGTGGGAGACATAATGATCAACTACCGCTATCAACTTTTTACAAGTAACGATTGGGCTGCGGCTGCACCGCGCATTTCTCTTATTCTGCCATCAGGGAATGTGAAAAAAAACTTAGGGTTTGGCACAACAGGAGTGCAGGTTAATCTTCCTGTAAGCAAACGTATCTCAAATTTTTTTGTTGCTCATTTCAACATCGGGTTTACATTTTTACCTGCCGCACAAACATCAAATACAATCGGCAATTTCAATGAGGATAAGCATAAACTAACATGGTACAATTTCGGAGGAAGCGTTATTTGGCTTGCCGGAGAAAAATTCAACCTTATGTTAGAGTATCTGATGAACATTGCAAGTGAAATTGACGAGTTTGGCAGTGTGAACAATTTTACAGAAAAAGTTCTTAGCCCCGGTATTCGTTATGCAATTGATATTGGCGAACTGCAAATAGTACCGGGACTTGGATTTCCATTTAGCTTTTCATCTCGGCAAGCCGGTACCCGGGTTGGAATGATTTTTTATCTTTCATTTGAACATCCGTTTTGATCTCCAAGTTAATTGAGACCTCTAAAAAATTAATGCCACTGGGAAAATAGATCACGAATGACGCAGACCCGTCGTGGCGTGGCTAAAAATGCTTTGGTTCTGTATAATTCTATTTTTCAGAGGCCTCTTTCAAGATACTCTCTACAATTAGAAACCGAAAGAGATGCCTGCGCTTGCTGTTTTTGTTTTAGCAAACTTATAATCGGCATTGATGTTGATAACTGCCAAATGTAAATTAACCCCGATTACAGCGCTGTTAGTATTTTCTCCTTCAAGATCAAAATCAATATTTAGAGGAACCGATACGCCGTTAATATTTTGGCTTCCCCTGTATTTAACTGTTGTTTTAGAACTCTCGAACGTCAAGCCGGCATAAGGAACAATAGCAATTACACCTCCAAGTTTTTTGCTTGCATAAATTCCGTATTGAGTTGCCTTGCTGTCAAAAATATCTCCTACTTTAAGCTGTTGATAAAAATATCCAACGCCAATATCTAAAGGCAATGGATTAGGAAACCATACGCCCAGGTTATGAATTCCGCCGAAGCCCAAGAAACTAAATTTTCCCAAATCCTGAATATTAACCTCCGGGAAATATCTAACCGAAACATTTGTTCCGAATATTGTTCCTAAAGTTAATTGCGCTGTTGCAGTTGGGAATGCGGGAAGTTCATCAAGAAATCCAATGACTTGTTTTATTACAAGATTGTACGGCTTAACCTGATATCCCTGGATGTTCTTCCCGGGGAAATTAATTCTTAGTGTGTCTTTTTTGCTTCCGATAATTGTGGGACCTGAAAAAGTAACATCAAACTGTGTTTGTCGCATCTCGTTCTTAATAGAGTTATACTGGGGATTTGAAGTTTGCAAACCGGAGCGTTGTAATATCTCATCAATTTGAGAATCGTTAAAAGTAAACTTATCGCTTGCAGTAAATTTTTTTACATCGCTAGAGAAAAAAGAACCCATCGCTACAATTTTGAGGTCTAGATAAAATCCCAGCAGCGTTGTTTCCGGTACTCTTGAAACCCAGCCGGAATTCAAGTTAGACCCGAATGCAGATACAACAGGTGCAACGTAAGCTTTACCGGCTGTTTTGCTGAGACCGGAAAGTGTTTCTTCCAAACTTTGCGCTTTTAACTGTACAGAAAAAATTAAGACGAGAGTAACAAATAATGAAAGTAATATTTTTTTCATACCTCCTCCGTGATTTGTTGTTTTATCCTTGCTGGAATTTAATCAACTAATCCTTTATTGCAAAGAGAAATTATTGAACTTACCGAACCAAGACCTCGTTATCTATCGTAATAGAATTCAATCAACAGAATTCTTAAATTAATGCCGCATTTTTAGACATCGAATATTTTTTCTCTCAAGTGTAGAGTTTAGAAAAGAAAAAAGGAATTATAATGAACGAAGATAAAAATAACAGTTACACCGAACTCGATGAAGTTGAAGTGCGCGAGTGGCTTGAATCCTTAGAATATGTTTTGCAATCCGGAGGTCCGGAAAAAGTTCGAGCTCTCTTGCACGACCTTGATACTTATGCGCACCAAGCCGGTGTTGACCTTCCTTTTACTGCAAACACACCATATATAAATACAATACCAAAAGAAAAGCAGCCGTCATTCCCCGGTGGAAGAGAAATTGAACGACGAATAAAAAGTCTAATTCGTTGGAATGCGATGGCTATGGTTGTACGCGCCAACAAAGAAGAGCCGGGTATAGGAGGACATATTTCAACGTATGCATCGGCTGCAACTTTGTATGAAATCGGCTTCAATCATTTCTTCCGCGGTAAAGATGGCAACTCTGAAGGCGATATAATTTATTTTCAAGGGCATGCTGCGCCTGGAATTTATGCACGTGCTTTTTTAGAGGGAAGAATTTCGAAAGAGCAGCTGGAAAATTTTAGACGCGAGCTAAAACCCGGCGGCGGGCTTTCTTCTTATCCACATCCGTGGCTGATGCCCGACTTCTGGGAATTCCCGACAGTATCAATGGGGCTTGGACCTATTCAAGCAATCTATCAAGCGCGTTTCAACAGATATCTTGAAGACCGCGGTTTGAAAAACCCGGGCAATCAAAAAGTTTGGGCATTTCTTGGCGATGGAGAGACAGACGAACCCGAAGCACTTGGTGCAATTTCACTTGCATCGCGCGAGAAGCTTGATAACTTAATTTTTGTAATCAATTGTAACTTGCAGCGACTCGACGGACCGGTTCGTGGAAATGGAAATATTGTTCAAGAACTTGAAGCGAATTTTAGAGGCGCCGGCTGGAATGTTATTAAAGTTATTTGGGGAAGCGACTGGGATCCGTTGCTTGAACAGGATAAAACTGGTT
>JBFLWC010000196.1:0-2764 GCA_040758415.1 Bacteroidota bacterium
TTTTTGAACTATATTTACCAGGCGATAGAGTCGAGCGTTTTAGTTATATAGTTATTAATGCTTTGCCCCTTTTTAACTGCGTTGATATAAATCTTTCGATGCAATTCCTTTGGGAGGCGGAGTATAAATTTACCGGAGAATGGTTTGTCCGGTTCCTCTCCCCGTTCTTTACAAAATGTCAAATAATCGTTAACCGAATTTTTGAATGCCTTTTTCAATTCATTGACCGATGTGCCCTGAAATGTAATTACATCTTTAGTATCTATTACTTCGCCGTGGAATAACCCGGCGTCTTCGTCAAACTCGATGTATGCTGTGTATCCCTTATATGTCATTGTTTTACTCCGGCTGTTATTAAAAATCTTCTAACTGATTTAAGAGCTCCTTTATCTGTAATTTTTTGAGGATGCGGACGATGGAACACTGCACGAACACCTTTAAGAGCAGCAGCCCTAACACGTGAACCGTTCCCCGGCGATATTTCGGCGCCAAGGATTTCTAATAGCGTCTCAATGTCTTTCCACCTTACATTTGGGCGTACCGGCTCTTGAAAGATTGCTGTAAGGGTTTTTCTCTGTTTTGTATTCATCCGATACTAAAATATGATACTATTACTTGATTCGCAAATTTCCCTTTATTTTAAGACAGATATAAATACCATAAAGAAGAATTATCGGGGCGGCAAAAATCAACATCAATGTTTCTCGGTTCATTTCTTCTTAATCCTTTTTTGTTCTCATCTTACTTGTATATTTTTTATGTTGCACATTATAAGAAGTCAAGCTGTAAAGTATTTTTGGGAGAATACAAAAATTCGTAGTTGTTCAGAAGGTCTATTCTGTTTCAATGTCGGATTTGAGCAAAGATTAGGACAAAATTCGTTCAACAATTATGATCTGTTTTTACCAATAGATAAATTCCGCACAAAAATTTATTCAAAAAGATGGAATTAAATATGAAATCCCAGCAAACTGTTTTAATAATTTTTGTTTTTATTCTAGTTCCGTACTTAATAAATGCTCAAAGCAAAAAGAAAAAAGATGTGTATGAATTCAAAATAGTTAGTGAAGTAAAAACCACACCGGTAAAAAACCAGGCAACCACAGGAACGTGCTGGTCTTTTGCAACAACGTCATTAGTTGAAACGGAATTAATTAGAATGGGAAAAGGCGAACACATTCTTTCGCCGATTTTCAACATACGATATTCTTATCTACCCAAAGCCGTTAACTACGTCCGGTATGCTGGTTCAACAAATTTTGGAATTGGCGGACAGGCGCACGATGTAATGAAAGTAATCAAAGAATATGGATTTATTCCGGAAGAAATTTACAACGGAATGAATATTAATGAGGACAAGCATAACCATGGTGAAATGGATGCAGTGCTTAAAGCAATTGTTGATGCAGTTATAAAAGCAAAAGGTGGAAAAATTACCCCGCGCTGGCAGGAAGTTTTTGAATCAACACTAAATATTTATCTTGGCAATCCGCCAAAGGAATTTTCTTACAAAGGAAAAACTTACACACCAAAAAGTTTTGTAGACTCTCTCGGATTCAGACCGGAAGATTATGTTGAGCTGACATCATACTCTCATCATCCATTCTACACAAAGTTCGACCTCGAGATTCCAGATAATTGGCGAAAAGATCAATACTACAATGTTTCTATAAACGATTTAATCTCTATAATTGATACAGCACTTACAAAAGGTTATTCTGTTGTTTGGAATGGCGACACAAGCGAAAAAGAATTTGACAGAAAAAAAGGGATTGCAACTGTTCCAATTAAAGAAGATGAAAGCAGCGACTTGAAAAAAGAAGAGGAAGAACAGCGCATCAAGGAAAAAGACGTAACGCAAGAGATGCGTCAGGAAACTTTTGATAACCACACAACAACCGATGACCACTTAATGCACATAACGGGAATTGCGAAAGATCAAACCGGGGCAAAGTTTTATTATACAAAAAACTCGTGGGGAACAAAAGATAAAAAGTATGAAGGATATTGGTATATGAGCGAGCCGTACGTTCGGCTAAAAACAATTGCAATTATGGTACACAAGGACGCAATACCGCATTGGTTGGAAAATAAATTGGGAATGTGAAATCAGAATTCGGAACTCAGAATATAGAATGTAAAAGTTAGGTATAGTGCATCATAACTTTTTTCAGCTGAATGATGTATCTACATTTTTGAAGATTTGTTTAATTATTTATCGTTGGGAAAGGTTAATTTAAATTTAGTCCCGATACCTTTTTGAGTTTCTAAGTCTAACTTAATTTTGTTCAAGTCGCAAAGTCGTTTTGTAAGCGCCAACCCGAGTCCATTTCCTTCATAGCTGCGCGTGTAACTCTGATCTTCTTGAGAAAAGAAAGAGAAAAGACTGTTCATATACTCATCTGATATACCAACACCCGTATCTTCTATAGAAACAATTAAATTTTCTTCCTGATTTGTGTTTGTTTCAATAACAATTTTTCCGGAGTCGGTAAATTTTATTGCATTATCTATTAAGTTATCAAATACCTGTTCAACAGAGTAAGCGTCTACAGTGGCAATTGTGTTCACAGTATTTTTAATCATCACAAATTGCAATTTTTTTTCACGTGCGTACGGCTGAAAATATGAGAAGAGCTTCTCTAATACTTCTGTATAAATATCGGTCTTAGTTGGAGTGTTCAAGTATGTACCGCTTTGAACATCTGCTGAGTTGAGTATTAATTCTATTGTGCGGATAATTCTTTTTCCGGCAATTTCCATT
>JBFLWC010000197.1:0-2074 GCA_040758415.1 Bacteroidota bacterium
TTGTGTGTTTTTCTCGTATAAAAAATGTTTATAATCTTTAGCTGTCAACATAGTATACGATAACTCCATGTTATTAGTAAGTTATTAACATTGCTGCGTTAAAAGTATCTTTGAAAAAATTCCATAAAAACAATAAACTCAGCTTATAAACATATCCACACTGCTAATTATTATTACTCTATTATGATATACATAATATTATTAGTAATAGTGTTGTTGATATCTCTTTTTTGTTTGCTTTCTCAAATTGATAGTTGCACGTATTTTTGATATTTTTGTTCTAATCAGGAGATGAACTATGGAATTCAAAGTTAATAGTAAAGAGCTTGAAAAACTTCTTGGAAAAATTATTCCTGCTATTCCTACACGTACACCAGTGCCGATCCTTGAAAATTTTTTATTCGAGGTAAAAGATGGGCAATTAACAATTTACGCTACTGATTTAGAAATATCGTTAAAGTCATCTCTAAATATTGTTACGGAAGAAAATGTAAAGCTTGTTGTGCCTGCACGTCTATTAAATGATGTTGTTAGATCTTTGAAGGACACAACAATTCATTTCAAGTTAATGCCGAATAAAAAAATTAACATTATCACTGACACAGGTAAATATACAATCAGCTATCTTGATGCAGACGAGTATCCTGATATTCCTTCTGTGACAACGGATAAAGACATAAAAGAGATAAACGAGATTTTAATAAATGGAACAGAGCTACGACAGGCGTTTGAGAAAAGCGCATTTGCTATGAGTAAAGAAGAAATGCGTCCAGCTATGATGGGAACGTTATTAGAGTTTACAGAAGAAGGATTGCGGTTTGTAGCAACAGACGGACACCGGTTAGTAAACCTATTAAAGAGAAATATAAAAGCAGCATTCAATCAGCAATATGTTATTCCAGAAAGAGCAGTATCGGTACTTTCAAAAATATTAGACGAGAAAGACGTTAAGATACACCTTACAAAATCTTTTGTTTCATTCAAATTAAACGACATCGAATTAACCACACGACTCATAGCACAAAAGTACCCGGACTACACGAGTGTTATTCCATTAGAGAATGAATTTTTATTGAAAGTGAAAACAGAAGAAATACATGACTCTATAAAAAGAATGATGCTCTTCTCTACTTCAAACACACGACGTGTAAAATTTTCCATTTCAAAAGAAGAAATAGAAATATCAGCAGAAGACATAGATACAGGATCTGCCGGTGAGGAAAAAGTAACATGTGAATATAAAGGAGACGACCTTGAAATTGGTTTTAATTCAGCTTACGTGAATGATGTGTTAAGCCATCTAAGCACGGAGGAAGAAATAATTTTTAAACTTCACTCACCAACAAAAGCAGTAATAATCGAGCCGGTTCAGAAAAAAGAAAATCAAGATTTGATGATGCTGTTGATGCCGGTACGATTGAATACTTAAGTAAGATGGTTCTTAAACAAATCGAGTTGCAAAACTTCAGACTGCATAAAAACACATCACTTAATTTTTCCGACAAACTAAATTTAATATCGGGCGGAAACGGACAGGGCAAAACATCCATTTTAGAAGCAATTTATTATTTATGTACTACAAAAAATATAAACCATGCAAGCGAGAGAGATGTTGTTATGTTTGGCGAACAGTATTTTGGTACGAAAGGTAAATTTTCAGACTTTACAGAAAATCAAGTGCAGCTTTTTTACGAAACAGAAAAAAACAAAAAAAATTTTTTCATAGACGACAAGCAAATTTTTAATTTCTCTTCAGTAATCGGAAAATTTCCGATCGTCTCATTAATGCAAACAGACCACGCAATCACACAAGGCGCACCAACAGAGCGGCGGCGCTTTATTGATTCAGTAATTTCTCAAGCAAGCCGCTCTTATCTAGAAACACTTTTGGAGTTTAATAAAACATTACGCCAGCGCGCCTCACTTCTTTCACAAATAAAAGAAACGCGCAGCCACAATTTATTTGATCAGCTTGATGCCTGGACAGAAGCATTAATTATTACCGGGACCGAAGTTATTAAACAAAGAAGTAGTTTTGTAAAAAACTTTAATTCTTATATGAACGAAGCATATA
>JBFLWC010000198.1:0-2632 GCA_040758415.1 Bacteroidota bacterium
TTACTTTCTTTATTCCTATTGATAATAGTGTGTACAGAGGGATACGGTCAGATCAGCAATATTGTATCCTCTGTGAAAATAGGAGATGCAAAAGAAAAATTCCCGCTTCCAATTTCTGCGGAGTTATTCAGTTCTGAAAACATTTCCGAGATTAGCATTGCATACAAATCATTCGGACAAAGCGAGTTCAAAAAAGCTGAAATGTTAATTGCAGGAAACACAGCGTCTGTAACAATACGTGCTGAGGCAATTCTGCCGCCGTATCTTGAATTTTATCTGATCATCTATATGAAAGACGGATCTTCGCAAACTTATCCAATGGGTATTGCTGAAGGTGTTACACCTCTTCAAGTTGCGGTTTCTGCTTTTTCTCAGAAGGATAAAGAGATTATTATTTTAAGTCCCGCTGCAGGAGAAATGTTATCCGAAGATGAAATACTTATCTCGGTCTCTTTCATCAAAGCGCCGGATAATGTGGATATTAACAAAACAAAAATTTATTTAAGAGACGAAGATGTAACTTCAAGTGCGTTGATAGCTGGAGATATAATTATTTTGAGCGGCGAAAATCTTGGCAAAAAAATTGGACTTGGCTCACGTCTGTTAAAAGTTGAGGTTTATGATAAAGAAGGGAACTTGTATCACACAATATCCAGAACATTTCAAACTGTTTCTGTAGAGGTTGCTGCAGCTGTAGGCGAACGCTGGAAATATAATGGTTATCTAAAGGGCGAATCGAGGAATGAAAATTTTAATTCTGTATCAACATGGTATAACAATTTTGCCGGAGAAATTAACAGTTCGTACGGGCAGTGGAGAATTAATGGGTTTGCGTATTTTACTTCAGAAGAGAAAAATAATTTGCAGCCATACAACAGATATTCAGCAGCAATTTATGGAGGCGATTGGCTAGAGCTGAAATTAGGTGATGCGTTTCCGCGTTTCCCAAATTTAATTATTGATGGAAAAAGAGTTCGCGGAGTTTCAGCCGCTCTAAATTTTGGTGCGTTTAATGTGCAGGCGTCTTATGGACAGACACTTCGAAATATTGAAGGCGTGCTGCTCGAAAAATTTACCGCAAACAACGTTCCGCTTGGGACAGATATTATTCCGATTGACAAATTAAAATATGGAATGCCCTACGGCAGAGTTTCGCTTGGAACGTACAACAGAAAACTTTTGGCGGTGCGTCCATCATTCGGGAGCGGAGAAAATTTTCAATTCGGACTTAGTTACTTACATGCAAAAGATGATAACGGTTCAATTGAGTTTGGCGCACGTCCTCAAGAAAATGTAGTGCTGGGTTCCGACTTGATGTTCGCCTTTGACGATCAAAATATTTTGTTCACAACGCAAGCTGCATTTAGTATTATCAACAAAGATATATCCACAGGCAATTTGACCGATGCACAAATTGATTCTATCTTCGGGAAAAACAGTAGTTTTGATATTGACCCGGCTAATGTTAAAAAAGTGCGTGACATACTTGGTAATTTCATTACGGTCAATCAATATCTTGGGCCCTGGAATCCGCAGGAATTTTCATCACTTGCCGGCGAAGCGGCTTTATCTTTAAATTATTTTAACAACTCGCTGCGCGGTTCATACATCTACCGCGGAAACGATTATCAATCTTTTGGTCAAACTTATTTACGAACTGACGTCAAGGGGATTAATCTTGTTGATCGAATCCGGATGCTGGATAACAAACTGTTTCTATCATTTGGATATGAAAATCTGCAAGACAATCTTCAGAAAACAAAAATAGCAACAACGACTTTTCAAATAATCAGTGCGTCGGTTTCATATTTCCCACGAACCAATTTTCCAAATATAACTGTTGGATACAACCGTTACGTAAATAATAACGGATTGAAGTTGACCGATCCGGTAAACGGAAAATATTCCGTTGACGATATAACTAACAGAATTCTTTTTCAACTTTCTTATGATTTTACTGCAGGAGTAAAACATAGCAGCTCATTTTTATTCACAACTTCTTCAAGAACAGATAACAGTCTTGCAAAAACAGACGCAGATTTTAATTCCGGCTCATTAACTGTAAATAGTTTTTGGACACAGCGATTGACATCGTTGTTCGGGGTTATTTACAGTACAAGTGAGATTAAAGGAATTCCTTATAATTACTTTACCATTACACTTGGAGGGAGATGTAAACTGCTGGAAAACAAACTTCTTCTTTCTGCAACACTCAGCCCGAGTTTTGGAGATTACAAGAGACAAATAGTTGAATTAAATACAGATTACAACATCCTCTCGAATTTGAATTTAGTTTTTCAAATGCGGCTTTACAGAATTCCGGGCAGCTCATCAAATTCTATAATAGGTTTAACAACACGGCTTTCTATTTAACACGAACATCTTAAAATGAAGAGCAGCAGAAGTAAAGGAAAAGATATTTACAAAAAATTTTTTGTAGTTCTTTCCGCCGCACTACTTACTATTCTTTTTACACAAGATTATCTTTTTACTTTTGCGCCGCTTAAAGAACTCGAATTGAGATTAATTGATGCGCGGTTCCGGAAGAGAGGAAAGGTTGATATTGCAGACTCATCGAAAGTCATCATTCTCGAAATCACACAGGATTCTTATGATCAGATTCCGCCGCCTT
>JBFLWC010000199.1:0-11800 GCA_040758415.1 Bacteroidota bacterium
AAAGCGACAAGCAAGGTAACCTTTGATGACTATTTTATTGACTCGACTCTTCGTCTTGATTTTTACCATACTGGTAATAAAGATACAGAAACAATATCATTTGAGAAGTTAGTTGAAGAAGGAATGTGGAGCGGTTCAAAAAAAAATTTAATTGATGATTTGAATTTCGGTAACTATTTTGTAAATGTGTATGATGATTCGACAGGCAAGATGATTTACTCGCGAGGATTTTCAACACTCTATCAAGAATGGCAAACGACAGAAGAAGCTAGAACAGTTACGCGGTCATTTTCCGGCTCTATCTTAATTCCCTTTCCAAAATCGAAAGTTAATGTAGAGATTTATCGCCGTAACAGAAGAAATATTTTTGAAAAAAAATTTCAAAAAGAAATTGACCCAAAAGATTACTTCATCTTAAAAGAGAAGATAAAAACATACAAAAATTTCAAAGTTCATTACTCCGGAGATCCTTCAACAAAACTTGATATAGTTTTTATTCCGGAAGGTTACACGAAAAAAGAGATGAGAAAATTTCACAAAGATTCTGAGCGTTTTGCCGGTTATCTTTTCAACTATTCACCGTTCAAAGAGAACAAGGATAAAATAAATATTTGGGGAATTGAAGCGCCTTCAAAAGAAACCGGAACAGATATTCCCGCGGAAAATATCTGGAAGCAGACGCTTGTCAATTCGCGCTTCTATACATTAGACAGTGAAAGATATTTGATGACAACAGATTATTTTACAGTACGCGATGTTGCTGCCAGCGCACCTTATGATCAAATTTTTGTAATGGTAAATACAACCAAATATGGAGGCGGTGCAATTTATAATTTTTATTCTATGACCAGCGTTGACAATATAGTTGCAAATAAAATTTTTGTTCACGAGTTTGCCCATGGATTTGGAGGACTGGCAGATGAATACGGCAACGACAATACGTACCAGAACATGTATCCGCTTGATGTAGAACCGTGGGAAGCGAATTTGACAACGCTAGTAAACTTCGAAAGTAAATGGATGAATTTAATTGAGCCCGGAACGCCAATACCTACACCTGCTGAAGAAAAATATAAAAATAAGATTGGTGTTTTTGAAGGAGGAGGTTATGTTTCAAAAGGAGTTTACCGCCCCACTGTTAACAGCATTATGAATTCTTTTCAGTCAAACGAATTCAATCAAGTTTGTAAAGATGTTTTACAAAAAATAATCAGCTTTTACTCGGAATAATTTTTTATGGATCAAAAGAAACTTTACAGAACTATTGAAACAGTAGCTTCAAAAAATTTTGCTTCCGATAAAGAACTTCTTGCTGATGTTCTAAAACAAATTATTAACAACGAACAGATCAAACTTACCGGCGGTAGAATATGGAAATTAAATCCGCGCAAAAAGTCTTATAGCTTATTATTCCAAACCGGAAACGTTCGCAGAATACAGGAAGATTTTTCACTTGCTGTTAAAGACTATCCCCTATTTGAAAAAATTGCCGAAGAAAGAACAATACTTGCCAACGAAACAAACAAAACATTATTAAGCAAAGGAATTCTGAAATACTCTGCCTCCGGAGTAGGAAGGAAAATACGCTTGGGCGAAAAAAGATTTTACGAGTATCTTCTTGCTGTAAACAGTGATATGATTGGAGATGACCTGAGAGATACGCTTAATATTGTTGCAACAGTTCTAACATCCAAGCTAAACGAAAGGTACCTAAGTCAATCGAGAAAAAATTTGATTGCAGATATTGACAAAGCAAGAGAACTTCAACGCAGCATTCTTCCAGAACACGAATATAAATTCCATGCTTATGATATTTTTGGTTTGACTTATCCGGCAGAAATTGTTGCGGGCGATTTTTATGATTACTTGAAAGTTGGCGATGGTGAAGACCGGCTTGGAATTGCAGTTGGAGATGCCGCTTCAAAAGGATTAGGCGCTGCTGCAGAGGCAATGTATATTTCCGGCGCATTGAGGATGGCAGGCAACTTTCAAATGAAAATTTCTCCTATGATGTTTCGCCTCAATCAACTCATTAACAGAATTTTTGCCGATGATAAATTCACCTCGCTTTTTTATGGCGAGCTTTCTAATGATAAAAAAGGATTGTTCCTTTATGCCAACGCAGGGCAAAATCCTCCAATGCTTTTTAGAAAAAAATTTAATGATATAGTTCTTCTTGAACCTACTGGCCCTTTACTTGGTCCTACACCTAACTCGAAATTCGAAACGGACAGTATTAATTTTCACAACGGGGATATTCTCGTGATTTATTCAGATGGGATAGTTGAATCGGCAAACGAGAATTTTGAGTTTTACGGTGAAGAAAAGCTAAGGCAAATTATTTTGGATTGTGTTAATTTGACACCGAAAGAGATTGCTTCTACCATTTTAGAAAATGTAATTAAGTTCGGAACAAGCGAAAGCAAATATCAAGATGATAAAACAATTGTGGTTATAAAACGTAACGGCTAATATGGACCTTGTTCAAAAAATATTTGATGCTGGAGTTGTTGGTGCCGGAGGTGCGGGGTTTCCGACACACATAAAAGCAAAATCAAAAGTGGAATATGTTTTAGCCAATGGCGCTGAATGCGAACCTCTGATTCACAAAGATTTTGAGTTGATGAAAAACTTTGCACCTCAAATTGTCAATGGTGTTGAGATGATGATAGAACAAACTGCTGCAAAAAAATCCTACTTTGGAATCAAAGCAAAAAATGCTGAGGCGATCGAAGCTGTAGAAAAAAATTATTCGAACGGGAAAATTGAAACATGTTTGCTTGGCGATTTTTACCCGAGCGGTGATGAATATGAATTAGTTTATGCAGCAACAAAAAGATTAATCCCGCCGCACGGGCTGCCCCTTGATGTTGGATGTGTTGTTAACAATGTTGAAACTTTTTATAATATTTCGCGTGCGGTTGATGATTTACCTGTTACACAAAAATTTGTTTGCGTTGCCGGCTGTGTAAAAAATCCATCTTCATTTTTTGTCCCCATCGGCACTAATTTGAAAGAGCTTCTTAATTTTGTTGGAGGCGCAGCGGTTTCTGAGTACGCTGTTTTTGTAAGCGGAATATTAATGGGCAAACTTACATTAGATCTCAACGAAGTAGTTACAAAAACAACTACCGGAATAATTGTTCTTCCGGCTGCTCATTATCTTGTTGATCGAACTAAAAGATCTGTTGCCGATATGAATCGAATCGGTAAATCAGCTTGCGATCAATGCAGCTATTGTACAGAATTTTGTCCGCGTTATCTTCTCGGCTACGATGTTCAGCCGCATAAAGTAATGCGCTCGCTCGGTTTTACAACTACCGGACAGGCAGTGTGGAATCAATACGCGGACCTATGTTGCTCTTGCGGTTTGTGTTCGCTGTATGCTTGTCCGGAGGATTTGTATCCGCGTGAGGCATGTGATCAAGGCAAAGCCGAAATGAAAAAACTGGGAAAAAGTTACGAACAACAAAAAGCTGTTCGTGTTCATCCGGTTAAAGAAGGAAGAAGGGTTCCGTTAAAACAATTGATGAAGAGAATTGATCTTCTAAAATTTGATGCGCACACGCCATTCATCGAAAATTCACCACAAATTACTCAAGTAAAAATAATGCTGAAGCAGCATGTCGGTTCTCCGGCAAAAGCAGTAGTTAAGGTTGGTGAAGCAGTTCAAGAAGGAGGACTGATTGCTGATATGGAAGACGGAAAGCTTGGTGCTAAAATTCACGCTTCAATTTCCGGAAGGGTAACTCACGTTTCTGATGAGTTTATAGAAATATCAAAATAAATCTTTGAGTTGGTTACAGAATGGATTTATTTAAGGAAATAGAAAATGGAAATAAATTCACTTGGCTTAATTGAAATGACAAGTATTGCAGCCGGAATGCAAGCCGCAGATATTATGCTGAAGACTTCGCAAGTGGAGTTGATTTTATCACGCACAATTTGTTCTGGCAAATATATGGTCTTAATCGGCGGCGATGTTGCAGAAGTTCAGTCTGCTGTTGATGCTGCCGCTAACCAGATAGACTTTGCTGTGATTGATACGTTTGTTATTCCAAATGTTCATCCGGATATTTTTCCGGCATTATCCGGGCATTCAAACGTAAGTTTGCTGGAAGCGTTGGGAGTAATTGAATCGTTTTCAGTTGCTTCGTTAATTGAAGGTGCAGATGCCGCTGTGAAATCAGCAAACGTTAGAATAATTGAAATTCGCCTTGCAATGGCTCTTGGCGGAAAAGCATTTTGCACTTTAACAGGAGAAGTTGCCGCAGTTACAAGTGCTGTTGATTCCGGTGCAAAAGTAATAGCCGATAAAGGTTTGCTCGTTAATAAAATTGTTATACCTCAACCCCGGCCGGAATTGTTAAGCGAGATGATTTGATTATTTTTACTTTTGTTAATCTATAATACATTTTAAGAGGAAAAACATATCTTATGTTTGATGCAAAAGAATTAGCGCGGCAGGCAGTAGAGGCAAAATCAAAAGCACTTCCAATTTATTCCAACTTTTTTGTAGGCGCAGCTCTTCTAACAGAAAGTGGAAAAGTTTATCAAGGCGCTAATATCGAAAACTCATCTTACAGTCTCACAATCTGTGCAGAAAGAACCGCAGTTTTTCAAGCTGTTCTTGACGGCGAAAGAAATTTTAAAGCCATTGCAGTAGCTGGAGACACAGAAGATTTTCTTCCACCGTGCGGTGCATGTAGACAGGTGCTAGCCGATCTTTGCGGAAAAGAACTTGAAGTTGTTTTAACCAACAATAAAGGCGAAATAAAAACCTTTAAGCTGTACGATCTACTTCCCTACTCATTTGGCGAGGAATTTTTGAAACCATGATGGAATTCATACCCCACTCCACACCCGTAAACACAGGCTGGATAGAAGTAATTGCCGGCTGTATGTTCAGCGGAAAGACTGAAGAATTAATTCGCAGACTTCGCAGAGCAAAAATTGCACGGCTCAATGTAAAAATTTTCAAACCAAAGATTGACCTTCGTTATTCAACAAGCGACATCGTTTCGCATAGCGAACAATCTCTTCCATCAATACTTGTTGAGAACCCGCAAGAGATATTAAATTATGTTGAAAACGCACAAGTCATTGGCATTGACGAAGCACAATTTTTTAACAACGATTTAATAGCCGTTTGCAACGACCTCGCCAATCAAGGCAAGCGGGTTATTGTTGCAGGTTTAGATCAAGATTACCGCGGCGTTCCATTCGAGCCAATGCCTCAACTGCTTGCAATTGCAGAATACATCACAAAGACTTTAGCAATATGTGTTGCCTGCGGAAACCCTGCAGATAAAACCCAACGCAAAATTATTTCTGCAGAACGTGTGCTTGTAGGTGCATCCGATAGTTACGAAGCGCGCTGCAGAAAATGCCACTATATTCCAAACGATAAATAATCGGGAGTTTTATGGATATCTTTTCTGTTCTTCGTGGAGTTTTAGGATTAACAATTCTACTCTCCATCGCTTTCCTATTTTCTAATAACAAAAAGAAAGTTGACTGGAAACTTGTTGCCACCGGTGTTTTAATGCAAATTGTTTTTGCATTTTTTGTTTTAAAGACGGGCATCGGAAGGGATATTTTTAGCGGTATAAGTAAAGTGTTTGTTTCGCTCCTTAATTTTTCAATCGAAGGTGCGCGGTTTGTTTTTGGTCCGCTTGCAGTTAGTCCCGAAACAACAGGCAGTTTAGGATTTTTCTTTGCATTCCAGGTTTTACCAACAATAATTTTCTTCGCTTCTTTGATGGCAATTTTTTATCACTTTGGAATTATGCAAAGAGTTGTTCAAGGGATTGCATGGGTTATGGCGCGCGTTATGGGAACGAGCGGCGCCGAATCACTTTCGGTTGCTGCAAATGTTTTTATAGGGCAAACCGAAGCTCCACTCGTCGTTCGACCTTACATTGCAACTATGACGAAATCTGAATTATTAACAATGATGATCGGTGGAATGGCTCACATTGCAGGCGGAGTAATGGCTGCATACGTTCAGATGCTTGGTGTGGCTTATGCAAAAGCGCGCGGCTGGGCTGTTGATACGGCTCAAGTTCAATTTGCAGGGCATTTACTAACTGCAAGCATAATGTCAGCTCCGGCTACAATGATAATCGCAAAAATTTTAATTCCTGAGACCGGTGATCCTTTAACAAAAGGATCGGTAAAAATTAAAATCGAAAAGTCACATTCAAATGTTATCGAAGCTGCTGCTTCAGGTGCTTCAGACGGCGTTCGTCTTGCAATTAATGTAGCAGGAATGCTGCTTGCATTTATTGCGCTGATTGCTTTATTCAATTTTCTTTTGTTGAATATTGGCTACTGGTTTAATATAAATGATTATTGCCAGCAAAATTTTGGAAGACCGCTTTCACTTGAATTACTCTTTGGATTAGTTTTTCAATTTATTGCTTTTGCCATAGGTGTTCCGTGGAAAGATGCTTTACCCGTTGGCAGCTTAATGGGAATAAAACTTGTGCTAAATGAGTTTGTTGCTTACTCACGCCTTGCAGATATTATCCCGCTGCATCAACTTTCAGATAAAGCGATTACAATTTCTACTTATGCGCTGTGCGGTTTTGCAAACTTTTCTTCGATAGCTATTCAGATTGGCGGCATTAGTCCTCTTGCCGAAAATAGAAGAAGTGATATTGCTAAACTTGGTTTAACAGCTGTACTTGGAGGAACGATTGCAACCTGGATGACTGCAACTATTGCCGGAGTTCTTTTTTGATGGTAAACTTAAATGCAAAATACAGAGAAACAATTGAAGCAATTACAACTCAAATTCCATTCGAGCCGGAAATTTGCATTGTGCTTGGGAGTGGACTTGGAGATTTTGCGGAAAAAGTTGAAACAGTAAAATCAATAGAAAACACTTCCCTTCCAAATTATCCAAAGTCAACTGTTCAAGGGCATCAAGGGTTTCTTCACTTCTCAAAGTATCGTGATAAAAAACTTCTTGTTGTTCAAGGCAGAATACATTTTTACGAAGGATATGGCTTATCGCAGTGTGTTCTGCCAATTCACGCTGCATCAAAATTGAATTGCAAAAAAATAATTTTAACAAACGCAGCCGGCGGAGTAAACCCGAACTTTAAACCCGGAGATCTAATGCTGGCTTCTTCTCTAAACGGAATTAACATTAAGAAGGAATTAACAGAACTTATCGGCTTAGCAGAAATTGAAAGAAAAAATTCTTTCATAAATTTTCCTGCTCAAGAAATAAATGAGAAAATTAAACTCGCTGCGCTTGAAGAAAAAATATTTTTACGCGAAGGCGTTTATTGGTTCACAAAAGGTCCAAGTTACGAAACCCCTGCCGAGATAAAAATGATTGGTAAATTCGGAGGAGATGCAGTCGGGATGTCTACAGTTCACGAAGCGTATTACGCTGCATCAATGGGATTAAAAGCCGCTTCTATATCATGCATTACTAATTTTGCAGCGGGGCTCTCACCACAAAAACTTTCTCACAATGAAGTGATGGAAACCGCAGAACGCGTTAAAAATGATTTTGAAAGATTAGTAAAAAAAACGATTGAGTTATTATAAGAAACTTCGCTAGAAGCTAGACGCAAGAAGCTAGATGCTAGACACACGCTGTGCGTGTAGGCGCAAGATGTGAATGGTAAGTGGTGAAAAGCACAATCTCGTTCTTCTGATTTCTTATTTCTGATTTCTCACTTTAAAGATACGTTGAAAGAATTGAAGCAGCTGTAACGATTGCAGTTTCCGATCGCAAACGATTTTCTGTTAACCTAATTCTCAATACAGAATTTGCCATCTTGCCTGTTTCCTGTCTATCCGGTAGACATAGCAGACAGGTTTTCAATTCTTCCTCTGTAAAACCGCCTTCGGGACCAAAAAGAAAATAGTAACTATCGGCTTTTTCCGAAGGTCCAAATCCGCCTTTAGCGGACTTACGGAGGATGCTTTGTGTATTAGCTGAAAGAAATTGTTGGAATGTTTGTGAAGCGTTTTGGTCGAAGAATATTTTTTCCCCACATGCATTTGCAATCTCATAAATTGATTTAGCATAACTAATATTAGGAAGCCAGGCTCTGAGTGATTGCTTCATTGCGGCAAGTAAAATTTTTCTCCACCGTTCGATCTTTGCACCTTTTGTAACTGTTCGTTTAGAATCAAAGACAATAAAATTTGTAATCCCCAGTTCAACAGATTTTTCAAGCGCAAATTCAAATCGTTCTGCACTTTTTAAGCGGGGCACACAAAACCAAACATTCGAGAATTTGTTTTCATATTTCTTTGAATCAATTATACCAGCAATAATTTTCTTTTTTTCAACAGCCGAAATATTTGATTGATAAATAACACCGAAGCCGTCGGTTATAAAAATTTCATCTCCAACCTTATGCCTCATTACATCAACTATGTGATGACACTCTTCTCCTTCAATACGGATCGAATTGTCAATAACCGGCTGATTTGTGTAGTATAATTCAACATCAGAAAGAAAAGCCCATTCCAATCAGAAATTCTCCTTTTCCTAATTCGTTTAATGCGTATTCAAATCTCATTGCGTTATACGGCAAAATTAAAACCGTAACACCAAAACCATAACCGGAATAAAATCCTTTAAAAGAAATCGGTTCGTTAGATTTGAATGCTTTACCGGCGTCAAAAAAATTAGTTAAATAAATTCCTATCCGGGCAGATGTTAATTTTTCTGGCAGCAGCGGCAGCTTAATACTGAAGTCCCACTCTTTCACTATCGGGTAACCCAGTTCAACAGAAGTTAAGAAGTAACTCAGTCCCTCGCGGATATCATTAACATGTCCTCTAACACGCCGCTCTTCATAACCAAGATAAGAGTAATCATAAAACGGAACAACTCTGCCGAAGGTTGTTCTATAATTGAACCGCCATCTGCCTAAAAGCCCTCTGTATATTCTTCTGTATTCTCTAAAATCTATTTCAAATTCGTTGTAGCTGATGTTATTAATTCCAAAACCTTTGTGAAGAAATTTGGCAAATGTATATAATCCGTTTTCAGAGAATTGTTTTAAGTCTCTTGAATCATAAATGTAACTCAAACCGGCAAATAGCGTTCTATCAATTCTTCCTCCCGAGGCACTAATGCCTTCAAGCGCAATCGGTGTTTCGATGTAATCGAACCCAAACCAAACAAAGCCGTTGTTGAATTGATCGAATCTTTTGAAAGCAACGAAAGTTTGAGAAAATATTTTATACCGGAAATCGTTACCAATGATTGATTTTGCAGTGGAACTTTTGTTTGTAAGACGTGAATAGATAAAAGCAAGCTGAATACCGAGCTCGTTTTTATAACTTAGTGCGGGATTTTCATAGGATAAAGAATAAAATGGATCATAACCAAAACCCATCATTGTACGGACTGTTTCATTTCTCCCCCGAAAATTTCTATAAAGTAAGTTTATGCCATAAGTTGATTTTTTGAAATCTCTGTTTTGAGCTCTGAGAAATGGAAGCGGATAGATATACCAGCTTTCTTTTACATCAATCACTAAAATATTTTTTGTGCTCTCTTGATTGATGTAAAAATCTACATTACTAAATAAACGAAGACTAAAAACTCTTTCGCGGTTATACCGTAAAACTTTTCCGCTGGCAATATCTCCGCTGCTAAATGTAAGCTCGCGAAGAATAATAAAATCTTGCGTGATGTCGTTGCCAACTATTTTCACCGAATCAACTTTAATAGTTTCATCGTCTTTCAGTGTTAACAAATCGTGTTTCTCCAAAACGGGGTTCGTTGGTAATGAATCTCTATAGGTTTCTTTATGAACCTTCGGAATTTCTTCCGGTTTTGCCGTAAGAGAAATTTGTAGAAGAATTTGGAAGATCAGAAAAAGCAAAGATGAAACTATGAAAAAATGTTTTGGTCGCAAATTATATTTCATTAAGTGGGCAAATAGCTTCGGCGAACTGCTTTGCAGAGGTTGTAATAGACCGCAATGCACTTATCCTGAATGGTATAAATATTTTTTTCTATAACCGGCTGAACTGCTTCGTCATTTCTAATTCCTTGTTGAAGCCAAAATGTTTTAGGATTTTTTTGAAGGACGTGTGGAATAATTTCTGGAATGGTTTCCGATCTTCTGAATACATCAACAATATCCACATCGAAAGGAACTGCGGAGAGATCTGGATAAACATCAATCTCTCCGGCTTTAGTAATCATCGGATTAACGCCCACAACATTGTAACCTTTATCTGCAAGGAATTCTGCAATTTGCCGGCTCGTTCTATCCCGTTTATCAGATAACCCAACAACTGCAATAGTTTTTGCGTTCTTAAGAATCGCGCATATCTCTTTCATTTCTTTTTTATCATTCACTTTGCATCTTCCTCTGCGTATTCGTTAATTGGCATGCAGCTACAAATTAAATTTCTATCTCCGTAGGCATTGTTGATTCTTCCTACAGATGGCCAGAATTTATTTTGACGTGTTTGAGGAGTTGGGAATGCAGCTTTTTCTCGTGAATAAGGACGATTCCAATCATCCTTAACAATATCGTCAATTGTGTGTGGAGAATTTTTCAGAGTGTTGTTTTCTTTATCTACATTTCCATTCTCAATTTCTTCAATTTCTTTTCTGATAGAAATCAATGCATCGCAAAACTTATCCAGTTCTCGCAGTGATTCACTTTCTGTCGGTTCAACCATAATTGTTCCGGGAACAGGAAAAGAAACAGTCGGCGCATGAAATCCGTAATCCATCAAACGTTTTGCAATGTCTTCAACATCAATGTTTGCAGAAATCTTAAATGGACGGCAGTCAAAAATTAATTCGTGTGCAACTAATCCATTTGTTCCGGAATAAAGAACGTTGTAATAATTCTCAAGTTTTGCTTTGATGTAATTAGCATTTAGTATTGCTGTTTTGGTTGCAAAAGTCAATCCTTCGGCACCCATCATTTTAATGTAAGCATAAGAGATAATTAGAACGCTTGCGCTTCCCCACGGCGCAGCAGCAACAGCGTGTATAGCTTTTTCCCCGCCAACTTTCACAAGAGGATGCCCGGGCAGGAACGGTGCTAAATGTTTTGTAACAGCAATCGGTCCCATTCCTGGTCCGCCGCCTCCGTGTGGAATCGAAAATGTTTTATGTAGATTCAAATGGCAGACATCAGCACCAATAAATCCGGGACTTGTTAAACCAACTTGCGCATTTAAGTTTGCGCCATCCATATAAACCAAACCGCCATTCTTATGAATTATGTTGCAAATCTCTTTTATGCTTTCTTCAAACACACCGTGTGTTGAAGGATAAGTTACCATTAGAGCGGAGAGATTTTCTTTGTGTTGTTCTGTTTTTACCTTTAAGTCTAGAAGATCAATGTTACCCTTTTCATCGCACTTCACAACAACAACTTTATTTCCAGCCATAACTGCACTTGCGGGATTTGTGCCATGCGCTGATGATGGGATTAACACAACGTTGCGTTGAGTGTCTCCATTTGCTAAATGATAAGCTCGAATAATCATTAGCCCTGTAAACTCGCCCTGAGCGCCGGAGTTTGGCTGAAGAGAAACAGCATCAAAGCCGCTTATTTTTGCCAGATCTTTTTCAAGTTCCTTAAATAGCTGTAAGTATCCTTCTGCTTGTTCTAAAGGTGCAAACGGATGAAGATCAGCAAATTCAGACCAGCCAATTCCAAACATTTCCGATGCTGCATTCAACTTCATTGTGCAAGAACCAAGCGGAATCATTGATGTAGTGAGTGATAAATCTTTCTTCTCCAAACCTTTTATGTATCGAAGAATCTCCGTTTCTGAATAATAC
>JBFLWC010000200.1:0-2574 GCA_040758415.1 Bacteroidota bacterium
GAGTAAAAATTGTATGCACCAAATTTTTTATCTGTGTAACCGAATAAAAAGTTAATGATCCCTTCTTCTAAAAAAATATTTTGTCCGGCAGAAAAATTTGTGATTTCAAAACCAGTGTTGTAACGGTAACCATCTGATTTCTTTTTAGAGAAGTAAAAATTATTTCCGGTAAAGCCGATAGGATAAGTGCCGAATAGATTTGTTTCAAATAAAGCGTTCTGACCGCCTAGTGCGGAAAAAGAAAGAAGCGGAGCTTTCGATTTTTTTGTAATGATGTTTACTGCTCCGCTGAATGCGTTAGCCCCAAACATTCGTGAACCTTCTCCCTTCAACACTTCGATTCTTTCTACATTATCAAGAGAAATAGGAAGATTTAAATTGTTATGCCCCGTTTGCGGATCAATAATCTTTACGCCGTCAATCAATATTAAAGTCTGTTCGAATGTGCCACCGCGTATTCCGGCATCGGCTTGAACACCTTCAACTCCGCGTGCTCTTAAATCCACAGCGCCAACGTGCTGAAGCAAATCCTGTATGTTATTTACCGGCAGCTTTTTTATATCAAAAGAATTGATAACGGAAACTGTCCGCAAAAGTTTTGAATAATTCATCGGAATTCTTGAAGCAGTAACAACCACTTCGTCAATCTTATATTCCTTTGTTTGTTGAGCCGCAAGTTCGGTAAGCAGCAAAAGTAAAATGATAATAGAAAAAAATTTGTTTTTACGTTCCATAATTAAAGCAGTGTTGTATTAGTGGGAGCCGCAAATTCAGTTCTGCAAAATCTGTATTACTCTTTCAACAATTTCCTTAATCTTCTCGGGTTCTAAATGGCCAATTTTATACAGAACAATGTTGCTGTCTGCGGTGAATATTCGATTAGGTCTCACGTTGCTTGGCTGTTTGAGACCGCCTTCTGTGAAGTGTTTATCTTCAATTATAACGGCATAGGAATCCTTAATCGTTTTGCTCGTGATCTGGCACAAGACGATATCATCATTTTCCAGTGCCGTAAGAACTAATGATGGTCTCCGTTTTGCAGTTGTCAAATCAGAAAAAGGAAATGGAACAACAACTACGTCCCCTTTTACAAACTTTGCCATGCTGCGTCTTCTTCAGTGCTAAGCCAATCCTTTTTGAGTGAAGATTCACTTGTGATGAGAGTTTCCATATTCTCTGATGTAGTCTTTGTCTTCAAAAAAAGAATAAAATCAAGTACTTCGTCAAGAAAGGTCTCCGGTATATGTTCTATTTCATATAAAACTATTTCTTTTTTACTCATAGTCAGTCTCACTAATTACAAACTAATAATATCGTTATAGATTATAAACGCCATCAGTAAAAGAAGAAGCACGAACCCGGCATTTTGAATTGCCATCTTAACTTTTATCGGCAGCTCTTTCCTAAACAATCCTTCTAGCGCAATGATTACTAAATGTCCGCCGTCTAAAACCGGGAACGGAAGAATATTTATAATTGCCAAAGTCAAACTCAGCATCGCCAGGAAGTAAAGAAAAGAGATAATTCCTGTATCGGCGGATTTAACAGCGAACTGTGCAATCTTAATAGGTCCGCCGAATGCTTGTTTGAATGCGATCTTTCCAGTAATAACACTTTTCAGCATACTGAATGTGAGAGCAGTGTATTGAGCCGCATTAACAACTGCGTGTGTAATCGAACCAAAGAAACTGTAAGTGCGGTATTCAATTCCGCCGGTATACATTAACGAATGTATGATTCCGATTTTTCCTTCTACGCCGGGGTTAACAACTGTGCGAATTGTATCTTTCCCTCGAAGAAGTACTACCGGAAGTTTTGTTTTTTTATTTGTAGAAATAATTTCGTTTATCTGTTCCCTCTCTTTGATTGTAATCCCACCGATCGAAATAAAAATATCGCCGACTTTCATTTTTGATTCTTCAGCGGGAGAGTTTTTCATCACATCAACAATAAAGGGTTGTGTCGGATCCGGAAGAAGGAAAAATCCCTTTTGGGGGTCTTCGTTAATAATGTTACGAGAAATTTTAAAAGTTTGTAATGCACCGCTCCTCTCAACTTTAACAACTGCATCGTTCGAAAGATTTTCAACGAGCAAATTATCAATAATATCTTCCCAATTATTTACCTGCTTTCCATTGATGGAAAGGATTTTATCAAATGATTGAAATCCGGCTTTCTCTGCCTGGCTGCCCGGGGAAACTTTGCTAATTGTTGTTGTCTTAAAAACTTGTTTGCCCTGAAAGAAATTAATTCCCCAAAAAATTAAAAGCGTGAGTGCTAAATTCATCAATACGCCGGCTGCAATAACAAAAAGTTTTGGCAAAGTTTTTTTCGATCTGAATTCGTACGGTTTTGGTTCGCTGCTGGCAAATTTTGTATCGAAGCTTTCGTCAACCATCCCGGCAATTTTTACGTAACCGCCTAAAGGCAGAAGCGATATTCTATAATCAGTATTTCCTTGTGTGTCAAAATCTTTTGGAAGATCACCAAATGTGAATCCGTTAAGTTTGTTGTAGCCAAATAATCTCTTTCCGAATCCGAGTGCGAAAACATCAACGCGCATCTTAGAAAGTT
>JBFLWC010000201.1:0-3231 GCA_040758415.1 Bacteroidota bacterium
TGTGAAAAGGATAATTTTTTCATTCAGCACATAGAAGTTGATAAAAGCACTGTTCGCCGTGAAAAGAAAGCAATCATTTTTGCAATAGATAAAAATTTTGTAACTGTAATAAATAAGTTCTGTCTCAACAATAACCTTGAACTAAAATACATTGATAATGTTCATCTTGCATCAAATGCTTTTTTATATTTAGACAAGCAGCAGGTGAACAATGAAATGGCGCTCAGTATTTACATAGACCAAAAATACTCGTCGGTTTCGGCTGCGGACGGCGTTTATCCGTTCTACTTTAGAGTACTTAATTCAGCTTCGCAAAATATTCTTGATGAACTAACTATTGCTGTTAAGAAGTTAAACGAGTTCAATATTTCGTTAAGTGATTTTAAAAAAATTTTACTATACGGACAGGATGTTACAGAAGAGTTCGAAAACAAATTGAAATTTTTCTTTGGCTTACCTCTAAAAAAAATCAATCCCTTTGAGCGTTTAAAAACAGAAGAGGGTATACTCAAAAATCCTTACTACAGAATAAAATTCAATTCATTCACAGCCGCAACCGGAATTGCAATTAGAATTGTCTGATGAGAATAATAGCAGGCAAATTCAAAGGAAGAACGATAAAATTTCCCAACTCGAAATTAGTTCGTCCTACAACAGATAAAATGAAAGAATCGCTCTTCAATTACCTTACACACTCGATTGATTTTGAGGGGATTAAGGTATGTGATATTTATGCCGGTTCCGGTTCGCTTGGGTTGGAAGCATTGAGCCGCGGAGCTGAAGAAGTACATTTTGTTGAAAAAGATTTTCATACATCAAGAATACTGCAAGAAAATATTTCATCTCTCGGCGCAGATGATAATTGCAAAATTTTTAGAATGGATGCTGTACGGTTTTCAAAAATGCCCGGACATGAAAAGTATGATTTGATCCTTGCCGACCCGCCGTTTTTCAAAAATGATATTCATATTGTGGTGAAAAATATATTAGAAAAAAAATTTTTGAATGACAACGGAATTCTGTTAATTGAACGCTCGATACAAACGCAAAAAGAAGATAAGGATGCTTTCGCTTGCGAACCTTTCAAAAGAATGGGGGATAGTTTGATTTATAGGTTTAATCCCTCTTCGTCCCGATGAATCGTTAGGTAAAGCCCGCCTGCCCTGCCTACCTGCCGGACAGGCGAGCGGGCAGGTTACCCACGCCGCCCGCCAAAGTTCCCCTAAAAGCTAACAATCAAAATTATTCTTTCTGCATTTTCCCTTCTTTCAATTCATTTGCAAGGCGAACAGCTTTGTATACTTTTTCAACAGAGTTCACAATGGCGCGCGCATCTACAGCAACCATTCTATTATTATACGGCATATAAATAAAATTACCGATGATGCTGTCAATATTTCCATCGAAAGCCAGGCCAACAACTTCTGCATTCTTATTGATTACTGCGCTGCCTGAATTCCCGCCTACTATATCATTGTTCGATACAAAATTAAATGGAGTGCTTAGGTTTAAACCGGATGGAACTTCAGCCCATCTCTCGTGAAGATTCCATGGATACTCTTTGAAGAATGAAAAATAACGATCATACATTCCGTAGAAAGTTGTAAAGAGCGGTGCTTTAGTTCCGTTATAATCAAAACCGTCCAGCGTGCCGTCGCTCAATCTTAACGTAAAGTTTGCATCGGGCGGCAGCGAATAACCATGAACTTTTACTATTACCTGACCAAGCAGATCGTCTAAAATATTTTCGGTATCGTTTATTTCTTGAACTTGTTTTTGCAATTGAGGAACTCTTGCTTCAAATTCTTTTACGAAGAAAAGAAGGGGGTCGTCGGATTTCATAATTTCATCTGCGCCTTTTTTTACAAGGTCAATTAGATCTTCTCTGTCATCAAAAACTGAATTGTTCAAAATAAAGTCGGCTATCTCTTTACCGCTTTTATTGCCTAAAAGTTTTTTAACCACCGGATCATCTGCACCGAGATTTAGTTTCATATATTCAGCATTAATCCAAAGTTTGGTCTTTTCAAGCAGCTTATCAAATTTTTCGGGGAACTTTGTCGCGAGAGTTGAATCCAGCTTATCAGCACGAAACTGAGGTGCGCGTTCGGTTTCCGGTTTTTGTAATTCCTTTGCAATCTCCCAAAGATTTTTTGCCATTGTAAAATATTTTGAGCCCATCACAAAACTCTGGCTAACGTTAAAAGCAGCCAGCTTCGGACCAACTTTACGCATTTCTGCTCTTGTATTCTCAATACCTTCCCAAACTTTTCCATACTTTTCTTTCAGCTCGGCATCACCCCAAACAGCTTCCTGCAATTTTTTTTGAAAGTCTTTTTTCTTTGCTATTACGTAAGGGTCTAGTAAGCCCTTGTATGTTGTTACAAAAACTTTTTGGCTGTTACCAATATCAACTCTCAAGTCTTCAAACTCTTTTGCCTTTGATGGTTCTTCTTTTTTCAATTCTTCAAGAGCGTTATAGAGACCATCATATAAGAATACGTTATTACGATAAATAATATCGCGTGCATATTCTATCTGAGCTATACTTTTCAATCTGTTAGTTGTGCCGGGGTTTCCAACGGTAAAAATCGGTTCGCCCGGTTTGATTCCGTCCAAACTGAATTTGAAAAAGTTTGACAAGTTAACCGGTTTATCGTTTTCATAAGCTCTGTAGAATGTAACATCTAAATTGTAACGCGGGTATGTAAAGTTGTCAAAGTCTCCGCCGAAGTAAGCGATTTGCATTTCCGGTGCAAAGACAAGCCGGATATCTGTGTATCTCTTATATCCGTATAATGAAAATTTAGCGCCGTTAAAGAGGGAAACAACCTGGCAGATTAATCCGGTTTCTTTTTGATATTTCTCGGTTATCTCTTTGATTTTATTTTTCTTATTGGCTGCTTTTTCGATATTTGTTGTTCCGGTTTGAGCCGCACTTTGGATTTCTTCAGTTACATCCTTTATCAGCACAAGTTGGTCTGCATAGTAGTTTGGAATTTTTCTTTCTTCTGAGAGTGATGCTGCATAGAATCCGTTCTTAATTAAATCCTCGCCTTCTTTCTTAATTCTTTCTAATATTCCTCGCGCACAGTGATGGTTTGTCATCATCAAACCATCTTCCGATACGAATGAAGAAGTACATCCGGGAAGTCTTAACGCAGAAAGACGGATATCTTCAAACCATGCTTCATCGGTTTTTAAATTGTATCTTTCTTTTAAATAATCAAT
>JBFLWC010000202.1:0-6355 GCA_040758415.1 Bacteroidota bacterium
AGCTGAATCCAAGAACAAAAAAAATTTATAAGCTATGGGTGAAATAAAAAATCATAAAAATGAAATTTGGGTTGGAACGGAAAAATTTATTCCTTTTTTAACTGAGAAAGAAATTCAAAAAAGAATAGCGGAGATGGGAAAAGAACTTTCGGAAGAATACAAATCCAAACTTCCTATCTTTATCGGCGTGCTAAACGGGTCGTTTATGTTTATGTCGGATCTTCTAAAAAAGATCACAATCAACTGCGAAATGGATTTCTTCAAGCTTTCGAGTTACGGCGACGAGAAAATTTCTTCCGGGCGCGTTAAAATGGTAAAAGATTTGAATGCGGATATTACCGATCGTCATCTCGTTATAGTTGAGGATATAATTGATACGGGACTTTCAATTAATTATATCGAACAAATAATTAAAGAACATAACCCTGCAAGCATGAAAGTTGTGTCGCTGTTAGTAAAACCCGACAGTTTAAAATATGACGTCAAAATTGATTATATTGGATTCAAAATTCCCAACAAATTTGTGATTGGATACGGACTTGATTACGCTCAGAAGTATCGAAACCTTAGCTCAATATATGTTTTAAGCGAATAATGGAGAAAGAATTTAACATGCAGGATTTCATGAATAAATTGTTCATGGCAAACGAGAACAAAAAACAAAATCAGAATAAACCTAAGAAGGGACCGGGTACACCGCAGAGACCGGATGGAGATTTTAATTGGGGAAAAATTATCAGAACGGTTTTTAGCTGGGGTGCAGTAATTGTAGCTGCAGTAATTGTTATGCAATTTATGCGGGCAGGCACTTCCGGCGCTGTAGAGATTACGTTTGATGTTTACGAAGAATTTTTAGCAGCAAATAAACTTGCAGATGTCAAAGTTGTAAAATCTGACGGCAACGATTATAGATTGGAAGGCACATTAACGCAAAAAGAAAAAAGACTCATCAACGGAACTTATGTTGATGTTCAGCGTTTCGCTCTTACTTTCGATCAATCGTTAATACAGGATAATATAAAAATTTGGAAAGAAAAAAATATCAAGTTTACATTCGTTAAAGAATCCAACGAATGGATGACAATTATTGTAGGATTCCTTCCGTGGCTGTTAATCTTTGCTGTTTGGATTTTTATATTTAGAAGAATGCAAGGCGGAGCCGGCGGTGGAGCGCGGGGCATTTTTAACTTTGGAAAGAGTAAAGCAAAATTAATTTCTGAATCTGCAGTTAAAGTTACATTTAAAGACGTTGCCGGAGCAGATGAAGCAAAACAAGAACTCGAAGAGATTATAGAATTTTTGAAAGAGCCGGCTAAATTTCAAAAACTCGGGGGGAAAATTCCGCGCGGAGTTTTATTGTTAGGACCTCCTGGAACCGGAAAAACTTTATTAGCACGTGCAGTTGCAGGCGAAGCGGGTGTGCCGTTTTTCTCAATTTCGGGTGCCGATTTCGTTGAGATGTTCGTAGGAGTTGGTGCAAGCCGTGTGAGAGATCTTTTCGAACAGGGAAAACGCAACGCGCCATGTATAATTTTTATTGATGAAATTGATGCTGTTGGTCGTCATCGCGGCGCAGGCTTGGGCGGCGGACACGATGAGCGCGAGCAGACGTTGAATCAATTGCTTGTAGAAATGGATGGCTTTGAACAGAACAGCGGAGTTATAATTATTGCAGCAACAAACAGACCCGACGTTCTAGACCCCGCCTTGCTGCGCCCGGGTCGTTTCGACCGCCAGGTTGTTGTTGACCGCCCGGACGTGAAAGGGCGCGAGGGAATTTTTAAAGTCCACACAAGAAAAATTCCGTTAGACGCTGATGTTGAATTAGAAACATTAGCAAAGGGAACCCCGGGTCTTGCCGGTGCAGAAATAGCAAACTTAGTAAACGAAGCCGCACTTCTTGCTGCCCGCAAAAACAAAAAGAAAGCTTCTATGGAAGATTTTGAGGAAGCTAAAGACAAAGTGATGATGGGAATGGAACGGAAAAGCATGATAATTTCCGAAGAGGAAAAGAAGATTACGGCTTATCATGAAATTGGCCACGTGTTAGTTGCAAAAATAATTCCGGAAGCCGATCCGGTTCACAAGGTTACAATTATTCCACGCGGGCGTGCGCTTGGTGTTACAACCTACCTGCCCGTTGATGAAAAACATACATACTCAAAAAACTATCTCGAAGCAATGATCACCTATGCAATGGGCGGAAGAGCAGCAGAGAAATTAGTATTCAACCGCTTTACCACCGGCGCCGGTAACGATATTGAAAAATCTTCCAGTATTGCACGCAAAATGGTTTGCGAATGGGGAATGAGTGAAAAGCTCGGTCCCCTTTCTTATGGCACTAAAGAAGAAGAAATTTTTCTGGGCAGAGAAATAACCAAACACAAAGATTATAGCGAACAAACTGCGCAAGAGATTGATTCGGAAATTAAAAAGATAGTTATGGGCTGCATGGAGCGTGCAGAAAAAATTCTTTCCGAAAATATGGAATTGCTGCACAGACTTTCCAAAGACCTGCTCGAACGCGAAATTCTTGATGGTGAAGAGATAGATAAAATTATGCGGGGAGAGGAACTACCGCCCGTTAAACGAAACGGCAGCGATTCAAATAAGAAAACTGAAGCGGCTCTTCCCGAGCACGTTATAAAACTTATAGACGAAAAGAAAAAGAGAGAAACGGCAAAGACTGCAGAAGGTAATGACAGCAACTGACCGCGCAACGATTGATTACAAGAGCGAAGTTTTACGAAAGACGATTCATCTCACTTCTCTTTCAATTCCTGTTATCTATTATTTCATTACGAAAGAATTAGCATTATCAATTCTAATTCCCTTAACTGTTTTTTCCCTTCTTGTTGATTACGGCAGATATTATCACAAGCCGCTGGCCGAATTCATTTATAAAATTTTTGGGTTCATTCTTAGAGAACATGAAAGGGATGAGAAGAAAAAAAATCTAAACGGTGCCACTTACGTTTTACTTTCGGCGGTAATTGTTATTGCACTCTTTCCCAAAATTTTTGTTGTAACCTCTTTTGCTGTTTTGATAATAGGCGATATAGCTGCAGCGCTAATCGGAAGAAAATTTGGGAAAACAAAATTTCTGTTAAAAAGTTTGGAAGGTACTTTTGCTTTCTTTTTCTTTTCATGTTTCGTTGTTTTACTTGCCCCGAAGGTTGAAGGGAAGATGGCTGAATATTTAATTGGCTTTGTAGCTGCTGCTGTTGGGGCAGTTGCAGAGAATGTTTCCGGCGAGTGGGCCGATGATAATTTTATGGTTCCGGTTACTATGTGCATTACTATGTGGATTCTCTATGCGCTCTTTCTACCTCAACTTACTCTCCTTCTGCCTAACGTTCCGAATTGATTATTACGTCAGTCAAAAACAAAATAATCCTAAATTGAAAGTATGTGATTCAATGGACAATGAAACAGCAGAACTGTTAAGGGAAGAATTACCGACTGGCAGATACACACGGCAATGGAATGCAGCTGATCTTCCGAGCGGTGTTTATTTCTACCGTTTGCAGGCAAACAATCTACGTTCAGCATTTAGTACCCCGGAGAGGAATCGAACCTCCGACACACAGTTTAGGAAACTGTTGCTCTATCCTTCTGAGCTACCGGGGCAAATCTTTTTTAACAATTCAAATATAACAAAAACATTTTTGAGCTCATCCGCGTGGATGATGGTCTCTATGAACTTGCTTGATGTAATTGCGATCAACGTGAGTATAAATTTGTGTTGTAGAAATATCCGCATGCCCAAGCATCTCCTGAACGGCTCTCAAATCTGCGCCTCCTTCCAGAAGATGCGTTGCAAAAGAATGCCTGAAAGTATGCGGATGATTTTTTTTTGTTATGCCGGCTTCTTTAGTGTATCTGTCAACAATCTTCCAAATTGCCATTCGTGAAAGTTTTGTCCCCCGTTTCCGATTTAGAAAAAGAAAGTTTTGGCTTTTCGATTTTTTTTCCAGGTGCGGACGTGAACGCATTAAATATTCTTTCAACCAATAAATTGCACTTCTTCCCATCGGAATAATTCTTTCTTTTGAACCCTTTCCAAAAACCCGCACAACTTCATCATCAAAAAAAAGATCGTGAATTTTAAGATTGATAAGTTCTGATACACGTAAGCCCGAAGAATAAAATGTTTCGAGAATTGCTTTATCGCGAAGACCGGTAATATCATCTGTCTTGGGTGCGTTTAAAATTTTTTCTATTTCCGGAAATGTTAAAACGGACGGAAGTTTTCTTCCTTTTTTTACAGATAAAAGTTTTCCCGTAGGATTTCTCTGAATAAAATTGTTTTCTTCAAGATACCGGAAGAATCCTTTTATTGACGACATATACCGCGCAGTGGTTGCGCTGTCAATTCCGAAACTGCGTTGATAATTAAAAAAATCCGAGATGTTGTACGGCGTAACTTCGTTTAAATCAGTAACGTTATTTTGCGAAAGGAAGCTAAAAAATTTTTGAAGATCGCTTTTGTATGAATCAATTGTATTATCGGAGAGATTCTTTTCGAAAAGAAGAATTGAAAGATATTCTTTTAAAAATTCCTCCATAGCATTTTATTCTTCTAATTTGGTGTTTTCTAATTCTTCTTGTCCGGGGTATCTAACTCTTTTGTGATGATGCCCGACCAATATACTCAAAAAAGACTCCTTAATTTTTTTCACGTCTTTAAAAGTAAGAGGTGCATCATCAAGCTGACCATCATCAATTCTACTGTTGATGAGATTGTTAATCACGTTTTCAATCTTCTGCTGGTCTGCACCTATCAAAGACCGCACAGTTGATTCACACGCGTCTGCGAGCATCACAATGGCAGTTTCTTTTGTGTTGGGTTTTGGTCCGCGGTAACGAAAGTCATTTATATTCAGACTCGCTTCGCCGTAAATCTCTTTTGCCTTTTCGAAGAAATATGAAATTACCATAGTGCCGTGATGCATCGGAATAAAATCAATAACTTCTTTTGGCAGCGCATAATTTTCAGCTAACTCAACTCCCTTTTCAATGTGAGCCATAATTAATTTAACACTTTGTTCGGGTGTTAATTTTTCGTGAATGTTGTTAGAATCAACCTGGTTTTCTACAAAGCTGTACGGGTTGGTAGTTTTACCAATATCGTGATAGTACGCACCCACCCTTGCCAGGATTGGATTAGCGCCGATGGCTTCGGCTGTTGTTTCTGCCAGTGTTCCCATCGTAATTGAGTGATTAAATGTTCCGGGCGCTGCACGCGCAAGTTCTTTGAGCAGCGGGCGATTGAAATCCGTTAGCTCAAGAAGAGTAAGATCGGTTGTAATGTTAAAAATTCTTTCGACAAAAATAATTAGCCCGTAGGTAAGCACAGGGCTAATCATTGCATTTGAGCTTGCGAAAGCAAAGCTCAGCAGCATCTGATCAAACGAATCGAACCTTTCAAGCCCGAAGGCGATTATGCTTAAAATGTATCCAAGCAAAATGAAAAGGAAGGAACGGAAAATTTGCGTTCGATTTTTTATATCGCGTACTGTGTAAGCACCTAATCCACCTGCAATTATGTTCATCATCGCAAAAACGTAATCGTTTCCTCTTAATCCTCCGGCGGTTAGAGAAATTATTACCGTCCCGTAAAATCCAATCCGAGAATCAAAGATAATTGTCAACAGCATAGAAGCAACAGGAACAAGCACAAGAAATTCAACCGGCGATGAAACATCAAGCTGATTAACAAGAAAAGTCAAAAAACTTACAAACAAAATTATCCATGCAATCAAAACAATTTTAAGATTGTCGTTATAAATTTTTCTTCTAAATAGACGGATATAAATAATTAAAGGAAGAAGAACGATTATTATGTGTAAAAATTTTCCAAGGTTCTGCGTAAATCTTCCAAGAAAACCGATCTCTTCTCCTTTGGCAATTCTATACGAATCAATTTTAAGTTTTACTTCAGGAGTTATTCGATCATGTTTGGCAACAATTCTTTCGTTCTCGTTCACTATTCCGATGTTCCTTGGCACTTTATCTTTGGCATTTTGAATTGCTGTTTCAGTAAGCTCGTGACTGTAAATTAAATTCGGTTTGATGAAATAAGTAATGTATTCTATAACGGCTTCATTTACTTCCGTGCTGTTGCCGGCTATTCTACTTAAGAAAAAGTTTATAAAATCATTTACAGTGTTGCGGTCTAAATAATAAATCTTAGGAGATACCTTCTCAAATTTTCCATTTCGGATTGCAATACTGTCTTTTGAAATTTCTTTAAGGGATAGATTAAGCAGTCCCCGTTGATAAATATTATTAACCAGCTCCCGTGCAAGACTTAAAGCTTCTGAAAGGGAACGGAGTTTTGACTGCTGAGAAA
>JBFLWC010000203.1:0-5950 GCA_040758415.1 Bacteroidota bacterium
AAAAATTAATCGAGTTAAAACCGAAGACCGCAAAAATTTTAATTAACGAAAAAGAAACAGAAATAAAAATTTCCGAACTGCAAATTGGAAATATTGTTATAATCAAGCCCGGAGAAAAAATACCGGCAGACGGAATAATTGTCCGTGGAAATTCTGCGGTTGATGAATCTATGATTACCGGCGAGAGCATTCCGGTTGAAAAAGTTATCGGCTCGAAAGTTATAGGAGGAACAATCAACAAAAACGGCGCATTCAATTTCAGAGTTACAGAAGTTGGTGATAACACAATTCTCGGTCAGATTATTCGATTAGTAGAACAAGCACAGGCATCAAAACCGCCAATTCAAAAATTAGTTGATAAAATTTCCGGAGTGTTTGTTCCGGTTGTTGTTTTAGTTGCATTTATAACTTTCTTTACGTGGCTTTTTATCGGCGGTGAAAATTCGTTTAGCACAGCGCTTGTTAACTTTGTGGCTGTGCTGATCATAGCATGTCCGTGCGCGCTTGGTTTAGCAACGCCAACGGCAATTACGGTTGGAACCGGACTCGGCGCATCGAACGGAATCTTGATTCGTAACGGAGAGAGTTTAGAACTCGCACAAAATATTTCTACAATCATCTTCGACAAAACCGGAACCATTACTGAGGGCAAGCCAACTGTTTCTGAAATTGTTCCAAAAAATATTTCTGAAGAAGAGCTGCTGCTTTTAACCGCTTCGCTTGAATCTCAATCCGAACATCCTTTAGCGCTTGCCATTGTTGATAAATCAAAATCAAAAAATATTTCTTTGGTCCAGCCCGAGACTTTTAAAAACTTAGCCGGATTCGGGTTAACAGGAATAGTAAATGGCCATACTGTTATTGTTGGCAACTTAAATTTGATGAAAGAGTTCTCAATCAAAACAGAAACGGTGAAAGAGCAATTTGATAAATTAGCCGAAGGCGGACGAACAATAATTTGTGCTGCTATTGACGGTGAGATTAAAGGATTAATTGCAATTGAAGACCGGCTGAAAGAAACTTCAGCAATTGCAGTAAGAGATTTGAACAAGTTAAAAATCGAAACGGTGATGATAACAGGCGATAATTCTAAAACAGCCGAAGTGATTGCTAAGAAAGTTGGAATAACTGATTACAAATCGGAAGTGCTTCCGGATGAAAAGGCAAGCATTGTGAAAGATTATCAAACTAAAAGTAAAGTTGTTGGAATGGTTGGAGACGGAATAAATGATTCGCCAGCACTTGCACAAGCAGATGTTGGAATTGCAATTGGTACCGGAACAGACGTTGCAATAGAAACAGCGCAAATTACTTTAGTACAGGGGAATTTAACATCGGTTGCAAAAGCAATTAATCTTTCGCGGCTAACAATAAAAACAATCAAACAAAATTTATTCTGGGCATTTATTTATAACACAATTGGAATTCCGCTGGCTGCGTTTGGTTTACTCAATCCAATGATCGGCGCGCTGGCAATGTCTTTAAGTTCTGTTTCTGTTGTTACAAATTCAATTAGACTAAAGAGCGCAAAGATATGAGCAGAAAGAAATTCGAGGTTCAGGCAAATCCTTTTATAGTTCCGACAAATGATGGTAAAATTATAGAAGAACATTTTGGAAAAGCAAGCATCTACACAGGCAATTACAGTTTTGCTCACATGATTGCACCAGCACACTGGTCGGAACCTTTTCAAATCCCGGAGTTTGATGAGATAACATACATTATCAACGGTAAAAAAAAATTTGAAGTAAACAATGAAAAGATAATTTTGGAGAAGAATCAATCTATCTGTATTAAAAAAGGAAGCAGAGTTCGTTATTCAAATCCTTTCAACGAACCGTGTGAGTATATCTCGGTCTGCATCCCGGCATTTTCGGCTGAGAGAGTAAAAAGAGAAAATTAACTGTGTTCTTCTACCTAAAAATCTTTCTATTCTATCCTCAGAAGTTTGGCATTTATAGACACTATTATTGTACTTAAAGACATAAACACCGCACCTAATGCCGGACTCAATAAAATTCCATAAGAAAAAAATATTCCCGCTGCAAGTGGTATTGCAACAATGTTATATCCGGTTGCCCACCAAAGATTCTGGATCATTTTTTTATAAGTTGATTTTGCTAATGCAATAACCGAAGCAACATCATCCGGATTGTTTTTAATCAAAATAATATCGGCTGTTTCAACGGCAACATCAGAGCCGGCGCCGATTGCAATTCCAACATCGGCTTGTGCAAGTGCAGGCGCATCATTTACACCATCGCCGGTCATTGCAACAATAAATCCTCTATCCTGAATCTCTTTTACTTTTGCTGATTTTTGATCCGGCAAAACTTCCGCCATGAAATCATCAAGTCCTAATTCTTTGCTTACATATTCTGCTGTTATTTTATTATCGCCTGTGAGCATCAAACATTTTATTCCCATACTTTGCAGCCGTTTAATTGCGGATTTTGATTCCGCACGAATCTTATCCCCTAAGCCGATAGCTCCAACAACTTTATCATCAACAATGAGGATAACAACAGTTCTCCCTTTCTTCTGAAGTTCTGAAACCGAATTGGCATCGTAAATAAAATTTTTATCGCTTAAATATCCGGGACTAACCACAAAAACATTTTTGTTGTTAACTTTTCCCTGCACTCCTTTTCCTGTAATAGAACCGAAGTCCTCGACTTTATAAAAATCATCTGCTGCTGCTAAAATTCCTTTTGCAATTGGATGCTGGGAATTAGTTTCTAGAGCCGCGGCATATTTTAAGATCTCTTTTCTATCAAAATTTGAATCGAAAGTTAGAACTTCTGTAACGCCAAAATTGCCTTCTGTCAAAGTTCCGGTTTTATCAAAAACTATTGCAGTTATGTTGCGTGCGTTTTCAAAGGCAGTTCTGTTACGAATTAAAAATCCATTTCTTGCTGCTAAACCCGTTGATACTGCAACAACTAATGGAACTGCAAGTCCTAATGCGTGCGGACATGTAATAACCATTACGGTAACCGTGCGTTCGAGCGCAAAAGCAAAATTTTGAGTTGTTAAAAAAATCCAGATAAAAAAAGTTAAGAAGCCGGCAAAGATTGCGATAATGGTTAATAAGAGTGCTGCACGGTTTGCAAGATTCTGGGTTTTAGATTTACTCTCCTGCGCCTGTTTTACCAACTCAATCACTTTCGATAAAAAAGTATCGCCGCCCACACGTTTTATTTCGACCGTCAAAGAACCTTCACCATTTATAGAACCGCCAATAATTTCATCGCCGCTTTTTTTTGATACCGGTTTGGATTCTCCGGTTAACATCGCTTCATTCACAGAAGATTTACCATCTACTACTTCGCCATCAGATGGAATTTTTTCTCCGGGCTTAATTAAAATTTTATCGCCCACAGTTATTGCAGAAAGTTCAACATCAACAATTTCTCCACTGTCCAAAATTTTGTGAGCAATGTTTGGTAGAAGTTTTGCAAGCTCTTCCAATGCCCGCGAGGCGCTAAGTATAGAACGCATCTCTATCCAATGCCCCAAAAGCATAATGTCTATTAGAGTTGCAAGCTCCCAAAAGAATATTTCGCCTTCAAATCCGAGCGCTACAAAACTGCTGTACACATAAGCCACGGTTATTGCTAATGCAATCAAAGTCATCATACCGGGCTGAAGTTTTTTTAATTCTTCAAAAATCCCTTTAAGAAAAGGCAGCCCTCCAAAAAAGAAAACAAAACTTGATAGAACGAAAAGCAGATAATTTTCACTGCTGAATTGAAGTAATTCTCTAATTCCAAAAAAGTGCTGAACCATCGGAGAAAAAATTAAAATCGGCAGGGTAACTACAATCGAAACCCAAAATCTTTTTTTGTAATCGTCAATCATCGAAGAATGGCCGGCGTGATTATGATGATGGGAATGGTCGGTGTGCCCGGGACTTTTTTTATCATCATAGCGATGAGAAACGTGTTCATTCATCCTATGATTTTTCTGATGAACTTGATGATGGGCGTGGTCGTTATGCGAATGTTTGGAATTTTCCGGATGATGATATTTATGATCTTCCATAATTACTCCTCAGTTTTTATGTACATAGTATTAAAGCTTATGCTAGATGCTTCTCATGTCTTTTTTAATTACTTAACGGAATTTTCCAGGAAAGCATTGCAGAATTAGTCTGCGCATCATATTGCAATGAAATATTTTGATTATATCGTTCAGCTGAAAATCCAGCATCAAATGCACTGATAATCTTTACTACAATGTATCCCGTCAGCAAATAATAGAATTGGTTTCGTTCTGTTGTTGTCCACGAGCGACTGTAACCTCTATCATAGCCGTAATAGTTAGAATAATTATGCATTCCCCACGACCAGCTATTTCTTCCAAGCAAAACGGCTGCAGGTATAAAAAGAGCAAGCTCTGCAGTTGTATAAATAATTCCACGTCCCCAATTGCCTGTGTAGAAATTTCCTAAATCAACAGGCAATGGCTGGATAGAAAGCAGTGCTGCAGTTGAAGGGTCTTTTCTATCACCATTATTATAATTGCCGCCGCCGTGATGCTGTCCCGCAATATTGCCATAACTGAATACCATCACTACAAGCAGCAATGTGGCAAAAAAAATAATTCGTTTCATTGTAAACTCCAAAGAGATAAAGTTGTTAATTGTTATTTCTTAAAATCACCTTAACGTAAAGAGCATCATAACAGCCATAGCGCCAAGCCCGAGCCAAATTACAGGAGATGACAAACTAAAACCAGCAGTGTTATCGTTTCTCTGCTGCATAGGTTGATCCATCCGGCTGTAAAGCTGAACTGTTTGCTCAACTTCTATTGGCGGCTCTATCGCTACGCTTCCGACTCTGTCTAAAACAAAAATAAATCTATACGTGCCTTTATTTTTTATTGTTGGATGGAAAATATATGTACCATTTTTAATTTCATCGGGAGAGAATTTCATCTTCTCAACCTTCTCTTGACTCTGAGCCGGAGGTATATCGCCATGCCCTGAATGAGAGCTTGTCTGTCTAGAACGCTGACTCTGACCCCGGCTATCGTTCGAAATCACTACCAATGAAATTGATGCATCCGAAATAACTATTTTTTCGCGAACATCATAAAGAGTAACTTTGTAAGCCAGTTCATCGTTTAAAGTATACTGCGGAAATTCGGCTGTAATTTTTATTCCATTAATAACTGATTCCTTTACAATTGTTTGACCTTCCACAGAAGAACCGTGCGAATCTCCGTGCATACCGCCTCCACTGTGGCCGCCAATTCCTCCCATACCGAGCATCATACAGCCGCTGAGAAAGAGCGGTGTTAGAAGTGTTAAATAAATCTTATCCATAGCTTCTCCATTGTTTAGTTTTTGTAAAAAAAATAGTGCTACTCAGCATATTAAACCCAAAAAAATATTAGAACGTATTTCGGTATTTTGTTTTCTGAAAATGTATTGAATCTCCCCATTCATCGTAACCGATTTTTTCTCCAACGCTAATAATTCTATTTGTAAGACACATCTTACAGAGCTCAGAATTCTCTTCAACGCAAGGTTTATTATCATACAACTGATAATACGGGCGATATTTTCTAAGAGTAATATTTGGCATGACAATATTTGCGCCGCACTTAAGCGCTTGTTCTCTTCCGTCATATTTTAATGCTTGCAGCGCAGTTGTAGAAGCGATGTTTACATCTTTCAACAGTAATCTTGCGGCAGCAATCATTTTCAAACTCAATTGCAAAAGCTCATCTTTATCGGCAAAATGATCGGGGAATTGTTCGTTAAGTGGAGTATTATTACTTGCTAAATATGGACCCATTCCAATCATATCAACATCCATCTCTTTGAAGAAAAATAAATCATCCACCAAATCATCAATTGTCTGCATCGGTAAACCAATCATTACACCGGTCCCAACTTGGTAACCAATCTTTTTTAGAGCAGTCAAACAATTTTTTCTTTTTT
>JBFLWC010000204.1:0-6012 GCA_040758415.1 Bacteroidota bacterium
CGGAAGAGACAGAGAAGGGCAAATAATTTTTAATGTTATAAAAAGATTTGAAGCCCCGCAACTGAAGCGGGGTTTTTTTTAACTAACAAAACTAAATAAATTATGAGAGTACTTAAATTCGGCGGATCATCGGTGGGCACACCCGAAAGAATCAGCGGAGTTATTGATATACTACGCGATTATGCAGATCGAGGAATCGAATTCAGTGTTGTATTTTCTGCTTTTCAAGGTGTTACAGATAAGTTAATAGCAGTTTGTAATTCGGCTCTAAATCATGATGAATCTTTTAAAGAAGACTTCAGGCATCTGCAAAAGACTCATTTAGAGGCGGTTAATTTTTTAATTCAAAACCAGCAGAGAGAATTTACTAACAAAAAAATATCCGAACTTTTAAATGAACTGGAACAGATTTTACTTGGTGTGTATTTAGTTAAGGAATTAACCAAGCGCACATTAGATTATGCAATGAGTTTTGGAGAGAGACTTTCTTGCACTATTATTTCAGATGCGATGAACGCAAGAGGTTTTGAGACTGAATTTTTAGACAGCCGGCTGCTTGTTAAAACGGATAATAATTTCGGATCGGCAAGGGTAAACTTTGAAGCTACAAATAGCAGTATCAAAAAATACTTTTCCGAACACAAAAAAATTCAAATCATAACCGGCTTTATAGGTTCCACAGAAAATAATGAAACTGTTACATTGGGAAGAGGGGGTTCGGATTATTCTGCATCAATTTTTGGCGCCGCGCTTGACGCAGAAGAAATTGAGATATGGACAGACGTAGACGGAATATTAACTGCCGACCCGCGCAAAGTGCCGAGTGCATTTTCACTAAACGCTGTTACTTATGAAGAAGCGATGGAACTTTCTCATTTCGGTGCTAAGGTAATTCATCCGCCAACTATGAAGCCCGCACTCGATAAAAAAATTAAAATAAGAATTAAGAACACTTTCAATCCTTCTTTTGAAGGAACAATTATTACAGATAAAGATTTATCGGGCGCTTTTAGTGTAAAGGGAATTTCCTCCATTGATGAGATAACTCTATTGCGAATTACAGGAAGCGGAATGGTTGGCGTTGTGGGAATAGCTTCAAGAATTTTTGGTGCGCTGGCAAAGAAGAAGATAAATGTTATTCTCATTACTCAAGCATCTTCCGAACACAGTATCTGTTTAGCAGTGCTGCCGGAACACGGACAGCTTTCAAAAAAACTTATCGAGGGGGAATTCAAATGGGAAATTAGAGATGGAATGATTGACGATGTAGTAGTTGAACCGAACATGTCTATTATTGCTGTCGTTGGCGAAGATATGAGGCACACACCGGGAATTTCCGGAAAAGTTTTTCAAGCACTTGGTAAAAACGGTATTAACATTATTGCAATTGCTCAAGGTTCTTCCGAATTAAATATTTCTTTAGTCATTCAAAAAGATTATCTTAAAAAAGCATTAAACGTTTTACACGATTCACTCTTCCTTTCCAAGCAAAAAACTTTGAATCTGTTTTTGGTTGGAACCGGTTTGGTTGGCAGCGCTTTTCTCAGACTCATTTTAGATAGAAACAGTTATGTTGCCGAACACATTCATGCAAATCTAAAAGTGGTTGGATTGGCAAACAGCAAAAAAATGATTTTTGATGAGAACGGGATTGACTTAAGTAACCTGCCTGTCCGGTTCGCCTCGTCTCTCCCGACAAGTCGGGATCGGAGCGGGCATGCAGATTGGCAGAATAATTTCAATAAATCCGGGTTATCGTCTAACGTAGAGCAATTTATTTTGCAGATGCAGCAAATGAATTTACCGAACTCGATTCTTGTAGATTGTACGGCTAATGAGAGTGTTGTAAGGTTCTATCAAAAAATTTTGGAGTCAAACATTTCGATTGTAACTCCTAATAAAATTGCCAACACACAAAGCTATGAACAGTTCATCACGTTGAGAGAAACAGCCGGACGACATAATGTTCAATTTAGATATGGAACAAATGTCGGCTCTGCGCTTCCGCTCATTAATACTCTAAAAGATTTGATTTCTAGCGGAGACGAAATAATCAAAATTGAGGGCGTGTTTTCTGGAACGTTGAGTTTTATTTTCAATTCACTCAAAGAGAAAGACAGCTTCAGCGAAATTGTTAAGACCGCAAAGGAGAGAGGATTTACGGAGCCTGATCCGCGTGATGATTTGAAAGGTTTAGATATGGCAAGAAAATTATTGATTCTTATAAGAGAATCCGGCGTGAAGTTCGAGCTAAAGGATATTGAAATAGAAAAGCTGATTTCTCCGGAAGCTGAAAACGCCGCCACAACTGAGGAGTTTTTTGAAAAGCTAAGAGAAGACGATAAAAGAATTATTGAGCTGAAAAGAAAAGCCGCTGCCAAGGGATGCGTGCTTTGTTACATGGCAAAGTACGAGAACGGTAAAGCAAAATTATCTTTGGAAGAAATTGATTTGAATCATCCATTCTATAATTTAACCGATGCCGAAAACATTGTTGCATTCAAAACAAAAAATTATTGGAACAGACCTCTTACAATAAAAGGACCGGGTGCCGGAGCTGATTTTACAGCAATGGGAATCCTTTCGGATATTTTAAGAATTTCTAATTACCTTGGATGACAATTATGAATAACAAAAAAATTAAAACAGCAATTCTTGGTGCAACCGGAAGTGTAGGACAAAAATTTGTCGAACTGCTTTCAAACCACCCGTGGTTCGAAATAAATGAGCTTGCCGCTTCCGATAAATCTGCCGGCAAAAAATATTTAGAAGCAGTTAATTGGGTGATGCAATCGCCGCTGCAAAGTTATTTGGCAGAAAAATTAGTTCTTAAATGCGTGCCGGAGCTGGAATCAAAAATAATTTTTTCTGCCCTGGATGCGTCGGTTGCAGGAAAAATTGAGGAAGAATTTGCTCAAGCAGGTTACATAGTCATTTCAAATGCGCGTAATCATCGCTTCGATGAAGACGTTCCTCTGATGGTGCCGGAAGTAAATGCTAATCATCTTGAGTTAATAAAGTTTCAGAAGTATAGCGGAGGTGGAGCCATCGTTACAAATCCGAACTGTTCTACAATCGGATTAGTTATGGCATTAAAACCGCTGCAAGAAAATTTTGGACTAGAGGCAGTGAACGTTGTTACGATGCAGGCAATTTCGGGCGGCGGATACCCCGGCGTTCCAAGTATGGATATTCTTGATAATGTAATTCCTTTTATCGGAGGTGAAGAAGAAAAAATGGAAAACGAACCGTTGAAAATTCTCGGGTCGTTAAATGAAAATAATAAAATAAAATTTTCTGAAATGAAGATAAGCGCACAGTGCAACCGTGTTAGCGTTATAGATGGACACACCGAATGCGTTCAGGTTAAGTTTAAGAAAAGAGTCTCTAAGGAAAAAATTATAGAAGCGTGGGAAAATTTTTCAGCAGAACCGCAAAAATTAAATCTTCCATTTGCACCAAAGAATCCTTTGGTTTATTTCGAAGAAAATAAATATCCTCAGCCGCGAATGCATAGAAATCTTGGCAATGGAATGTCTGTTGCAATCGGAAGATTGAGAGAATGTTCTCTGTTTGATTACAAGTTTGTTGTTCTGTCTCACAATACAATTAGAGGTGCTGCAGGAGGAACAATTTTAATAGCAGAATTAATGAAAGCCAAGGGTTATCTGGAAAAATATTTATGAGTTCAAAAACAATAAAAGTTATTGCGCCGGCAACAGTTTCTAATGTGGGACCAGGATTCGACATCATGGGATTTGCAATCAACACAACAGCAGAAGAGATGATTGTTAGATTAAAAAATAAAGAGGGAATTAGAATAACAAAGATTACGGGTAGCAAAAACAAATTACCACTTAGCATAAAAAAAAATACAGCAGCAGTTGCATTAACGCACATGATAACGCGGCTCAATGAAAAGATCGGTGTTGAAATTGAAATTAAAAAAAAGATTCAATCTGGCAGCGGACTCGGTTCAAGTGCAGCAAGCGCAGTTGCAGCTCCTTTTGCATTGAATGAATTGTTAGGCAGACCGTTTTCTAAAAATGAATTGATGGGGTTTGCACTTCTTGGCGAAGAAGCTGCCTCGGGGTCAATCCACGCCGATAATGTTGCGCCATGTTTATTCGGTGGTTTTATTTTAATACGCGGCTATAATCCGCCCGATATTATACATCTGCCCTCTCCCGAAAAATTGTTTTGCACAATATTGCATCCTCAATTTGAAATAAAAACTTCTGAGGCAAGAAAACTGATAAAGAAAAATTTTACTCTCAAGGAAGTAACTACACAATGCGGTAATGCTGCAGGTTTGGTTGCAGGTTTAATGAACAGCAATTACGATTTAATCAAACGTTCTTTGAAAGATCTGATTGCCGAGCCTGCGCGCGCTTCTTTGATCCCCGGCTTTTACGAAATTAAAAACGCTGCGCTAAATGCAGGCTCGATCGGATGCAGCATTTCCGGTTCGGGCCCGGCAATATTTGCCTTCAGCACCTCATACCAAAACGGTGTAAAGATAGGAAAAACAATGATGAATATATCTGCTAAATATGTTAAGAAAAATATTATTTACGTCTCACCAATTAATACTGTTGGACCAAAAGTGATTTCATAAAATGAAATACTTCAGCACAAAAGATAAAAATTACACTGTAAGTTTTAGAACCGCGGTAATGAAAGGGCTTGCAAAAGACGGCGGTCTATTCATGCCTGCAGAAATTCCTTTGCTCTATCCACTGAACCTGCCTGCCCGCTCCGCCGATGCGAGCCTGCCTGACAGTAGGCGGGATCGAGGCGAGCCCGGACAGTCAGGGACGGATTCTATAATTTCCAAAACCGAAAATTATTCATTACAAGAAATTGGTTACGAGATTGCTAAAAATTTTGTGGGAGATGAAATTCCGGAACAAGATTTATTAACTATAATTGAAAGCGCAATTAATTTTCCTGCACCGTTAGTTCAACTATCCGATCAATTATATGTGCTGGAATTATTTCATGGACCTACTCTTGCATTTAAGGATTTCGGCGCACGCTTCATGGCTAAAACGATGGGTTATTTTGCAAAAGGTTTTGATAAAGAGCTTAACATACTTGTTGCAACTTCAGGCGATACCGGCAGTGCAGTTGCACACGGGTTTTATGGTGCAGACGGCGTTCGTGTGTTTTTACTTTATCCTGAAGGTAAAGTAAGTTTTATTCAAGAGCAGCAGCTGACTACATTAGATAAAAACATCACTGCATTAGAAATTAAAGGCACGTTTGACGATTGCCAGCGTTTGGTCAAAGAGGCATTTGTTGATAAAACATTAAACCAAAAACTAAATCTCTCTTCGGCTAATTCTATTAACATCGCACGGCTTATTCCACAATCTTTCTATTATGTTAACGCTTACCGTCAAATAAAAGAGAAAACTAAACCGGTTGTTGTTTCTGTTCCTTCCGGTAATTTAGGAAATTTAACTGCAGGACTGTTCGCAAAAAAAATGGGTCTGCCGATAGAGAAGTTTATCGGCGCAACAAATAAAAATAATGTCTTTACTGAATTTTTGAACACCGCTCAATTCAAACCGCGCAAATCCGTTCTCACTCTTTCTAACGCGATGGACGTAGGTAACCCCAGCAATCTTGAAAGGATAGTTGAGCTTTATAACGGCAACATTGAAAAAATTCGTTCCGATGTTTCTTCCTTCAGTTATTCCGATGAAGCTACAAAAGAGGGGATAAAAGAAGTTTTTGAGAAATATAATTACACTTTAGATCCTCACGGTGCAGTTGGTTATAAAGCGTTAAAAGATTTTATTGAACTGCACACTATAAAAAATGTAAACTGTGTTGTAGTTGAAACCGCTCATCCAGCAAAATTCAAAAACGTTGTAGAAGAAACTATCGGTAAAGAAATTGAAATTCCAGAACGCCTTGCTGCTTGCATAAATAAAGAGAAAAAAACAATTCGGTTAAACAGTGATTTCGCCTCGCTAAAAGAATTTTTGATAAATGCTTGATTTT
>JBFLWC010000205.1:0-2050 GCA_040758415.1 Bacteroidota bacterium
GAAGACGGGATTTAATATTTCAAACGAAAAGTGGGTACTGCCGGCGGCTCTAATGCTGAAAGCTAAAGCAAAATTTTTTTCAGGCAGCAAAGAAGAAGCAAAAAATCTTTTGAAAGACGCTGAAGATAATAACGATTTCGAGTTCAAGGATTATATCCAATCGCAAATAGAATGGTTAAAAAGAAGATTGGTAAAGTGAAATGATGCTAGACGCTAGATGCGAGATACTCAATACTCAATACTAAATACTAAATACTAATAGCTGATTGATTATTTATCATCGTTTAGATAATTTTTTCCACGAAAATTTTGCTGTCTATGTTTAATATCGCTTTCTTTGTTTCAGGCAGAGGTTCTAATCTTAAAGCAGTTTTTGAAAAAGTCTCGAAAGAGAAAGTAAAAATTTGTGCGGTAATAAGTGATAAAAAAGAGTGCGGCGCTGTTCATTTCAGCGTAGAAAATAAAATACCGGTTCTTTTTGTTAGTTCAAAAAATGATTCCGGTTTTTTGAATTACGAAACATTAGCACGGCATCTCAAAATAATTCCTGTTGATTTAATTGTGCTGGCGGGATTCTTAAAAAAAATTCCCGATAGTTTTGTTGATGAATTCAAGAATCGGATTATAAATATTCATCCTGCGCTACTTCCTTCTTTCGGCGGAAAAGGAATGTACGGGATGAATGTTCATAGAGCAGTGTTCGATTCTTCTGCAAAAATTTCCGGTGCAACTGTGCATTTTGTAGACAAGATTTACGATAACGGAAAAATAATTGCCCAGCGCGTTGTTGATATTTCCGATGTTCGGGAACCGGAAGAGATTGCAGAAAGAGTATTGAAAATTGAACATCAACTACTTCCTTTTGTGGTTGAAAAATTTGCCGATGGAAAAATTGTAACAAGTCAAAACCGCATTTTGATTGCGGAATAAATGGATGGAGTGTGTGAAAAAATTTGCTTTGATCAGTGTATCTGACAAGACGAACGTTGTAGAATTTGCCCGCGTATTAAATTCTCTCGAATATCAAATAATTGCAACAGGCAACACGTTTAAGTTACTTCAACAAAATGAAATCAATTGCACCGAGATAAAAGATTTCACAGACTTTCCGGAAATCTTTTCGGGGAGAGTCAAAACGCTTCATCCAAAAATTTTCGGCGGAATTTTAATGAGACGTCTTAACGAAGCAGACAAAAAAGAAGCCGAACAAAACGGGGTTTTCCCGATTGATGTTGTTTGCGTGAATCTTTATCCCTTCCCGCAAGTTGTAAATCGAAACGACATTTCGCTTGAAGAAAAGATTGAGAACATTGATATTGGCGGACCAAGTTTGATACGTGCTGCTGCTAAAAATTACGAACATGTTTCTGTGCTTACCAATCCCTCTCAGTATTTCGATTTTCTTTCAGAGTTGAAAAAAGGAAACATAAGTGAAGAAACACGGAAGAAATTAGCTTACGCTGCATTTAGCTATACATCATATTATGACACACTTATTGCAAATTATTTTGAAAAAGAATTTGAGCAGCCCAAAACCACAATCCGTTTGAATTATAAATCATCTTTCGATTTACGTTACGGCGAGAACCCGCATCAAAAAGCATTTCTGTTCGGCTGCTTTGAAAGTTATTTTGATATTCTTCACGGCAAAGAACTTTCTTATAACAACATTCTAGACTTAACTGCTGCGGTAGAACTTGTAAACGATTTAGACGGCAGTGCGTGTGCTATTATCAAACACACAAATCCTTGCGGTGCTGCTATTGGAGAAAATATTTTAGATGCTTACACATGCGCTCTTTCTTGCGATCCGGTTTCTGCTTTCGGAGGAATTGTAGCGTTCAACAGAGAAGTAGATGATAAAACCGCAGAAAAATTAAACGAGATATTTTTAGAAATCGTCTGTGCGCCATCGTTTACAAAAAAGGCGCTTGAATTGTTGAGGATAAAAAAGAATAGGCGAATTGTTGGTATCAAAAGATTTCCGGACGCAGATGAACTGCAAATTAAATCTTTGCCCGGCGGACTTCTTGTTCAAGAAAAAGATAAT
>JBFLWC010000206.1:0-3551 GCA_040758415.1 Bacteroidota bacterium
AATCTGGGAATCTAATTCGTGAGATTCTGAATTCAGTCGGACTCATATCTCAGATTCTTTCTTTAATCATCTTTAATATCACTGATATCATATGACATTATAGAATTTTTGACTGCGTCAAAAAATTTAATCGTCTTTAATATCACTCCGATTAAACCACGTTAAAGCAGGTATATTCTTTTTTTGGATTCTTCGTTTCAAATTACTCGTGTAAAAAAATTACATGAGGTAAAGATGAATCCTTCACTTCGTTCAGGACTAAAGACAAAGAAAGCTCCCTCACTCCGTCAAAAAGATGGCGGACTAGTTCGTTCGGGACAGGCCTCAGAACAAGCTTCGCTTGGTCAGACCATCCTTATAAAATTATCGTCGATTGAAGAGTTACTCAAAAGGTCCCGACTAGCCGGGATGCCTTCGGCAAAAGATGATAAGCCGCTGACATTCAAAGATGCGTGTGCTTATCTCGGTTATGCGCCAAGTTATCTTTACAAACTCACCTACAAAAACATTGTCCCGCACTACAAACCGACAGGCAAAATAATTTTCTTTTCAAAGAATGAATTAGATGAGTGGATTTTTAAAAGCCGCCCTCACCTCGGTCCTCTCCCCAAGGGAGAGGAAGAAGCAACAAAGGATCCAAATCAAATCGAAATGGATTTGAGCGAAGAAGTATTAATAGAATTTCCGTTGAAGAGTAGAAGGAGGAAAGAGTTATGATATACCATAATCATCAATCGAATGTTGTGTTTATGAATAAGAAGTATTTGAATAAGAATTTTTATAAAACACCTACTATTAAAAAAATGCAACCCGGAATTAGGCAGACTGGGAATGAAAAGCTGAGATATAAAAAGAAAGGTAAATCAGGAAACCGGATATAAGCATGTAGCTATTAGCAATTAAAAATGAGTGAAAGATGGAAGAGTTTCTGAAAAATATTTCTTCAAATGATTTGGAAAAGCTGAAAATGCTTTTTTCAATCATATCAGGGAATGAAACAAAAGAAATCGTAACGCTGCGGGTGTTTGTTGATGAATATAGCAATTTAATAAAGCAAAATAGATCGAATACCTATCATGTTTCCGTAATGAGTTCGTTCAAACATTTACTTGAGTTCTACGGTTCACAGAAATCAATTAGAGAGATTGAACTGAAAGAAACAGAAAATTTCTGTTCTTACCTTCAGCAAAAAGTGCACAAAGGATTTTATGTTTATTACAGAACCTTGAAGGCAGCTTTCAATAAAGCAAAAGATTGGGGTTATGTAAAAGAGAATTACTTCATTAAGGTAAAGCTTCCGAAAAGGCAAAAGCTGGCACCGATGTTTATCATCAACGATCAGCTTTCAGCGATCTGCAGTCAGATTAAGAATGAAGTTATCAAAAATGTTTTCACGTTTGCATTCTATACCGGGATGCGACTAGATGAAATAATAAATCTTCGTTGGAAAAATGTTGATTTAGAAAATTGTGTAATTACTGTTGGTGATGAAAATTTTACAACAAAGGGAAGGAAGCAAAGATTTATTCCGATTTGCGAGGAAGCCCTCACCTCGGCCCTCTCTCAAAAGGAGAGGAAGACGAAAATATTTTCTATCAAGTCTCTCAACTGCACACGGGATTATGTGTTTTGCAAAGCGAATGGAGATCGATACACAGGGGATCACATTTCGCAAAGTTTCAAACGAGCTTGTAAAGCTGCCGGATTAGATAATACGATTCATTTCCATTCGCTAAGGCATTCATTCGCTTCTAGTCTTGTACAAAAAGGTGTTCCACTTTATACTATAAAAGAACTACTCGGGCATTCTTCGATAGCTACTACAGAAATTTATTCGCATTTGAATATGGAGACGTTGAGAGAGGCAATAAAAAAACTCGACTGCCCTCATCCCGACCTTCTCCCAAAGGGAGAAGGAGTAAAGCAACCACAGATTTTCAAAATTAATTCCGCGGAGAAATGATAATGCAATTTATTGAGCTCGCGAAAGTTTACAGAAATGTATTCGGATTTAATGTTCTACCAATTGAAGGAAAGCGGCCAACTATTCCTTGGGAGAATTGGCAATTGATTGAACAAACTGAAAACGATGTTATTAATCTTGGATGGAACGGAAATGTAACCGGCATTGGCGGAATTTGCGGAATAAATGATTTGAGAAATATTGACTTCGATAAAGTGACAGATAACGGTATTGTTGAAATGATTTGCAAACGACTTGGGCTTGGCGATAAATATTTGTGGACTGTTAAAAGCGGAAGTGGTGTTGGTTATCATCTCTGGCTGAAGGTTAGAGAAAGTGAGTTACTACATAAACGATTGAACGGTCCTAAAAGTGTTTACAGATTGTATCTTAAAGATGAAGGACTTTGCGACCATATTGAATTAAGATGGAATAATTCTCAAACAGTTCTTCCTTATTCAAAACACGAAAGTGGAAACAGATACTCATTTCTTTTTGATGAACCAAAAGAGCCACCGGCAGAAATTGCAGCAGATATTTTGTTAGAATGTTTGGATGAATATTGTGATCTGCAAAAGGAAAAAGAAATACTTGAAATTGGGAAGAGAACGTTTGAACCGGCGAGCTTTGATAAGGAGAAATTGGAAAGTGCGATTGAGTTTTTAGAAAACAATCTTCCGACAAATTGTTATGAGGAATGGTACCGAATAGGATTTGGTTTGGTCACTATAGGTGAAGAAGGAAGAAAATATTTTTTGAAGATGAGCTTAGGAAACCAACACTACCACGATTCAGAATTTGAGATAAACAAAAAATTTGATTCGCTGCAGAAAGATTATGATGGAAAGATAACACTCGGAACGATCTACCACGTTGCAGAAAAGTTTGGCTGGCAGAAACCGTTTGTAAAGTTCTGGTATATAGAAAATGACAAGACAAAAATATCCAAACAGAATTTCAAAAGATTCCTTGAAGAAAATGGTTTTTGCAAGCTGCAGTTGGAACGCGGTTACATTCTGCTGAAGGTAAGTAAGAACATCGTTCGTGAAGTAGAGATATTCAACATCAAGGATTTTGTGATTGATTATCTGAAGCGATTAGACGAAGAACATTTCCAAGAGACACCAAGAATAAAAGTAATTGACGCTGTTATTAAGGGAGCTCCGCAGCATTTTGTCCAGACATTCCTCGAATTTCTTGAAACGAGAGAGCTCGAATTCTTACGCGACACAAAAGAGAAAGGATTTCTCTTCTTCTCAAATTGTTTTGTTGAGATAAGCGCCAATAAAGTTTCTGTAAAGAGATATGAAGAACTTGACGGATTCATCTGGGATAGACAAATAATAAACAAAAGATTGGCTCTTGGGAATTGGGAATCCGAATTCGAAAGATTCATTAAAAACATTTGTAAGAATGACGAAGAAAGAATTTTATCTATGCGAAGCGCGATCGGCTATCTTTTGCATAACTTCAAAGATTCTACGAATGCTAAGGCGATAATTTTTCTTGATGAGAAATTGAGTGACGGCGCTTATGGAAGAAGCGGCAAAGGTTTAGTTGCTCAAGCGATTGGAAAACTTAGGAAAAC
>JBFLWC010000207.1:0-3432 GCA_040758415.1 Bacteroidota bacterium
GGAATAAGTAACAATAACACTGCCGGATAAATCCGATCTATTGCGCCACCTTATATTACGTTCGTCTTGATTATCTTTATTTTCTTGAGGAACATTTTGCTGTTGAGATTTTTCCGCACTGAAATTGAATTTCAACTGCGATGGCAAGCCGAGATTTTTATTGTTGTATGTTAATTCAATTTTTATAGTGCCGGAACGTTTGCCGGTTGTCTCGACTTTTTTGACTATATGTTCAATTTGATCGATCCACAAAGTGGAAAGTACAATTCCGGCAGAGTCGCTTTCGGGAATTATTTTTACGAGATCGAGTTTATTGCCGTTGACGGTTTCAGTTTTTACATAAATTGCTGTGTAATTGCCGCTCAAAAATTGTTTCGGAGAAAAGTTCAAACTCTGCTTCGGCAGCATCGCAAAACCTTTCGCATCTATTTTAACTTTGTCCGGCTGTTTGAAATATATTTTCGCTTTTGTGTCGGGCATCTTTACAAACTCAAAATCGAGTTTGATGCTCACATCAACTTCGTAATCGCGGATGGCATCAAATTTCTTTTTGACAGCATCGAGAATTTTTTCAGCTTCTTTTGTCTGTGCAAAGAAAGTTGATCCGCAAAAAATTAAACCGAGAAACAAAAACTTTTTCATGATTTCCTCCAGCGTAGTTAAAGTCTGTTGCAAAAACTCTCTGCAATTAAAAGCATTAAACGCCGAGATCGCGAAGAATGCTTGCCTGTCCGGCAGGCACAAAAGCCGCAGAGAAAAAAACAACATTTCAAATTGTGCAGCGTGTTTTTTAATACCGTTCAGCTCAAAATATCTTTCTTCAAAAAAATGTATGTTGTCATTAAATAAAGCCCGAGAATATGCCCGCCGAGAATTGATCCCGATTTCCAAACATCCCCATAATCAACCGGATCGTTGAAAAAATTATTCCACAAAGTCATGTGCGAAGTAAAAAAGTAGGGAGAAAGACTTTGTAGAAAATCGACCGGTAGAGCAGAGAGCACGGCTAAAATTATTATCAATGCCATCGTTGCAACAATTGGGCCGATTGCATTTTCAACCAGCGATGAAAAGAAAAACGATAAAGCGAAAACGGTACTCATGCTGAGTATCGCAAACAAATATGCAAGTGCAAAACGCCAGAGCACGTCATCTGCGGCAAAGATAATCAACTTGCCGCGGAACGATAGAAGTTCACCCGTCCCAAAAATCAAACAACTCACACCCAAACTTAAAAATGCGAGCCATGCTAAAAGTGCCGTAACGTAAATTAATCCGGCAATAAATTTTGCAGTAACTACTTGAAATCTTGAAACGGGTCGTGTTAGCAGCATGCGGTATGTTCCGGCAGTTGCTTCGCTTGCAAGCAAATCTCCGCCAACAAGCACAATCAAAAACGGAATATGGATAAAGAGAGAATTCAAAATTAAATTTGCAACAAGGTAGCCGTTAAAAAGATTTCCGACAATCAAAAATGAATCTTGAAAATTTCTTGTTAGAGATTTGATGTAACCGTCGCTGGTAAAATAGAGTGCGGCTTGAACAATCGGAACGAGAACACCGATTGCAATTATGCCAATGTAAGTTCTCCACTTCTTAAAAATTTTCTGAAGCTCAACATAAATTAGTGTGCTCATCTGCCGTCTCCCTCGGTTATTTTCAAGAAATAATCTTCGAGAGAACGAACCGGTATAACCGCGCTGATGTTCACACCGCTCTCAATAAAGTGTCGGTTTAAATCGGCAACTTCTTTGTTCGGCATTTCAAGTATCAATTGATTTTTCTCTTTTGTTTTGAAACATTTATTCCACATAGTGAAGTCGAGAACGTTCATAGCTTTTTCAACATCGTCGGTTTCGAACGTAACGGAAACTTTATCGCTGTTGAGAAGTTCATCAACTGTTCCTTCAACTTGTGCCGAACCTTTGTTGATGATAATCATTCGGGATGCGATGATTTCAACTTCTCTCAAGATGTGGGAAGAAAGAAAAATGGTTTTGTTTTTTTCTTTGCTTAGATAAACTATTAAGTCGCGGATCTCTTTCATTCCCTGTGGGTCTAAACCGGTGGTCGGTTCATCAAGAATTATCAGTTCCGGATCGTGAAGAAGAGCTTGTGCAAGACCTAACCGTTGTTTCATTCCGTGCGAAAAAGTTTTCACTTTGCTTTTGTGCCGTTTCTCGAGACCAACAAGCTCGAGCATCTCCATAATTTTTTTACGAGAAGCGTCTGCACCCGAAATCTTTCCGAGTATTTCCAAATTTTTATAGGCAGATAGGTAAAGATAAAAGTCTGGCTTCTCTACAATCGCTCCAACCTTTCGCAAAATTTCTTCCCGATTATCTTTGAGCGGCTTTCCAAAAATTTTTATTGAGCCATGAGTTGGTTTAATCAGAGAAAGAAGCATACGAATTGTTGTGCTTTTGCCTGCGCCGTTCGGTCCTAAAAATCCGAATACATCGCCGCGGTAAACGTTTAGATCGAGATTGTTAACTGCAGTGATTTCGCGAAATTTTTTTGTAAGTCCTCGAACTTCAATTACTTGTTCGGAATTCAATTCCACTCCAACTTTTGTTTCGTTAGACGTTAATAATAAAATGAATGTTCACGCATACTTTTTCTCTTACTCTTGCTCTTACTCTTTAATTTATAGAGCAAGAACAATAATCACAATTACGTAAGGAAACCCTTTTAAAAAGTAGAGAGTTGGAATCCAAGTCAACGGATTTCTTTTTTGAGGTAATTGTGCTGCTGAAGATTTTTTTATGATCATTTTTTCAATACTTTATTCTGAGCTGGAAGATTTGATAGCAAGAAGCGCTGCGCCAATCTCAGGTGGGTAAATTGCTTTTTTTAATTCAACGTTTTTAAAAGTTCTTTTGATTTTACTTCTCAGTTCTTGCGAGTAATAATTTTTTGATGCTAAAAGTCCGCCGCCAAAAGCAAGCTTTATTTTTTTCTCATTAAAATTTTTCTTCACTGCTTTTATATGAAGCAGAAGCTCATTTATCTCTTCATTTAAAATTTTCCGGCAAATTTTATCGCCTTTTGAGGCAGCTGCGATAACATCCCTTGCGGCACTTGCAATATCAAATCCTTCGTTATAAACTTTTGTTATCAGATTGTCCCGGTTGTTTATTCCAAATTTCTCGCCAAGAATTTTTGTAAGCAAAGTTTTTTTACCGCGTCCGTCAAATTCTTTTGCAACAACAGCTAATCCTTTTCTTCCGATTGAATAACCGCTTCCTTCATCGCCGATTAATTTTCCAGAACCCCCTGAACGAATAAACTTTCTTTTAATATCTTTTCCAAAAATTATTGATCCTGTTCCGGCAATTAATATCACGCCGGCTTTGCCATGGAACGCTCCTTCAATTGCAATCTCTGCATCGCCTATTATTTCCAATCTTCTTAGGAAAACATTTTCTCGTT
>JBFLWC010000208.1:0-4865 GCA_040758415.1 Bacteroidota bacterium
CCAATTGTTATTTTTGTTCTAGAGATTATGGAAAAAAATGACTGAAAAAAATTTCAATTGAATAAGAAGGAAGAAACAATGAACGACTTCGACCCGGTAACTCAAGACCCCTTAACGAACGATCCAAAATTCCCCGCAACAATATTACCTGCATCCTTCATCAGCGGAGGCGATAAAGTTTTGGGAACAATGTTAATTGCATCCGGAGAAGGACCTCATCCGACTGTTCTTCTGCTAAACGGTTTTCCGGGTAACGAAGTGAATTACGATATTGCACATATGATGCAGCGGCAGGGGTTCAATGTTTTTACATTTTATTACCGCGGTTCGTGGGGCAGCAAAGGTGAATTCAGCTGGAGTAATTTAATTGAAGATTCGACTACAGCTTTAGAATTTTTAAGAAGCATTTATTGCAGAGAAAAATTTATGGTTGATGGAAGCCGAATAGTTTTTGTTGGATACAGCATGGGCGGGTTTTCTGTACTTTTCAATTCGATCTGTTTTGATCAAATAAAAAATGTTGCAGCAATTGCACCGTTCAACCCGGGTCTGTTTGGACATGTACTTGAAACAAATTCCGGAATAAAAATTTATGCCGTTCAAGAACTTCAACCTGCTATGGATTTTGTGAACAGCTGTTCTGCAGAAGGATTATTGGAAGATATGATCAAACACAAATCTGATTGGAATCTTTTAAACTACGCTGAAAAATTATCAAAGAAGAATCTACTTATCATTAGCGCTCAAGATGATTTAACTGCACCGGTTCAGTTACATCACCACCCTCTTGTTAATGCGCTAAGAACGTTTAACGGAAATTTGCAAGATTTTATACTTGAAACCGGTCATTCATTTTCTAACAAACGAATTCAACTAATGAAGATAATTTCAGAGTGGTTGAATCAAATAAAATTTTAGAGCAAGAATATGAGCAAGAGCAAGAATATGAGCAAGAGCAAGAATATGAGCAAGAGCAAGAATATGAGCAAGAGTTATGGCGATATGCCGTTCGAAGAATTCAAGAAGTATGGTTACGAGTTGATTGACTGGATTGCAAACTATCTCGAGAATATCGGTTCGTTGCCTGTTCTGCCGAATATCAAGCCCGGAGAGATAAAATCAAAGCTGCAGAAAAGTGCGCCGCAGACCGGTGAAGCAATGAATGACATTATAGCTGACGTTGATAAAATTATTTTGCACGGCTTAACCCATTGGCAGCATCCTAACTTTATGGCGTATTTCAATTCATCTGCAAGCGGACCCGGAATTCTTGCAGAACTTTTGAGCGCTGCTTTTAATATCAACGGAATGGTTTGGAAATCGGCACCTGCATCAACAGAACTTGAAGAAACGGTTTTAAATTGGTTTCGTGATTTGATTGCTCTGCCAAAAAACTTTTGCGGAATAATTTACGATACGGCTTCAGTAAGTTCAATGCATGCAATTGCAGCGGCAAGAGAAAATGCTGGCTTCAACATTCGCAGCAAAGGAATGAACGGCGCACCAAGACTACGTTTATATTGCTCGGAACAAGCTCACTCTTCAATTGATAAAGGTGCGCTTACAATTGGAATTGGTCTGGATGGAATCCGAAAAATTCCGGTTGACCGGGAATTCAGAATGATTCCTTTCGAACTTGAAAAAGCGATCAGAGAAGATCGAACCAACAGTCTTGTTCCGTTTTGTGTTGTAGCAACAATTGGAACAACATCAACAACAAGTGTTGACCCGGTTGAAGAAATTGCAAATATATGCGAACGGGAAAATATTTGGCTGCATGTTGATTCGGCTCATGCCGGTGTTACGGCTATACTTCCCGAGATGAGCCGATACTTTAAAGGAATTGAACGCGCTGATTCTTTTGTTGTCAATCCGCACAAGTGGCTTTTCGTTCCAATTGATTTGAGTATTTTATATACACGCAAACCGGAAATATTAAAACAAGCATTTTCTCTTGTGCCTGAATATTTGAAAACTCCCGAAGATTCTGTTGTTGAAAATTATATGGATTACGGGATACAACTCGGACGTAGATTTCGTTCTCTCAAACTCTGGTTTGTTATGCGCTATTTTGGTATTGAAGGTCTACAAATGCGGCTGCGCGAACACATCCGTCTGGGCCAACTCTTTTCAAAATGGATTGAAGAACACACACAATTTGAACTGCTTGTGCCAACACCGTTCAGCACAATTTGTTTCCGGGCTAAACCGTATGGCTGGAATGAAAATAAGCTAAATGAATTGAATGAAAAATTGCTGAATGAAATAAACTCCACAGGCAAGTTATTCATCACTCACACAAAATTGAACGACAAGTTTACGCTTCGCTTGTGTATTTCCGGAATAAGGACAGAAGAAGAACATGTCAAACTTGCGTGGGAGGTAATTCTTGATACATTCCAGAGATTAATTGATATAGAATGAAAATCCAAAATTCAAAATCCAAAACCACTCCGCCAGCTGGCGGATTGAATTTTGTGCTTTGTGCTTTGGATTTTGTGCTTCGTCCTTCGTACTTCTGAAAAACATTCCAGAGATTTCTAGCTTCATTTTTTACAGGAAAATTTTTTTTAGAAACAAGAACTATCTCTTTGCACTCTTGACTTTTTGTTTTTTATTCTCCCTTATTTTAAAAAGATCATCTTCTTCGTCTGAATATAATCTCCGGCCTGCCCCCCGCTTTGCGGGGTAGCTTTCAAAGTATAGAAATAAACTCCGCTGGATAATTGATAATTGCGAATTGAGAATTGAGAATTATAAATTCCGGGTTGTTGATATTCGTTTACAAGTGTTGCAACTTCTCTTCCAAGAATATCATAAATTTTTAAGCTGACTTTGCTGAAAGCTGATAGCTGATAGCTAATAACTGTTTCCGGATTAAACGGATTCGGATAATTCTGACTGAGTGCAAAAGTAGAAGGTAATTGTTCAATATTATCCTCCACAGAAGAAATGATTGAACCATTGAAAAAGGAAATTCCAATTCCGGGGGAGTACATTTGACCCGCTGCAAGAACAACGCGCGATGCGTCTTTATTCATAAAAGCAAACTGTCCCCCAATATTATTATCTGGCAGCATATATATTCGTGTTCCATCTAAAGTATAAATCTCATTGAAGAGAAGCAGATATTTATCAGTGAAGTAACCTGCTTTTGTACCTTTACTGCGCCACAAAGGTTTTCCCGTTAAGGCATCAAAAATCCAGGTGCCTCCAAATGCGGCAGATGCAAGTAATTTACTATCAACAGAAAAATCTAACCACTGTCCAATAACACCCTGGTCATAGCCCCACACTTTTTTCCCATCGCTTGTACGTATAACCGTTACTTCTCCGCTTTTAACCATTGACGCAATTAAATTACCATCTGGAGAAATTTTTAATCCATAATGAAGAGGCCATGAAGAAATATAAGACCGCCAAACTTCCGAACCATCTGAGGTTCTTAACTTTACAAGCCAGGGATCGCTGCCTACGTATACATATTGATCATCACTCGAAAATTGACTATTGCGTACCTGGCCTTTCAAAAATTTTCTCCATAATAGTTGTCCATCACTAAGTCTGAGTAGATAAAAATCTCCTTCTCCGGTTCCAACAGAAACAAACTGTTTTGTGTTGGAGATTCTAATTTCGTTACTGTTATGACCTATATAGATAGAACCGGTAGGAAAATTTTGAAGATCTAATTTCTTTTTCCATATTGGCGTACCAGTCATCCCATCAAGAAGACCTATTTCTGGTTGAGTAGGATGCTTTTGTGCATACGCTACAAATGCTCTATCTCCACTCATAGAAAGTCCCCACGAATCATATCCCATTGCATATTCCCAGACTTTCGTTCCGTCCACTTTGTAGAGAAAAAGTTTAGCAAGCGGGCGGACACTCTCGTTTTGCCAGATTTCCATTCCCTGTGTAAGCAGAACGTACTGTTCGTCTGAACTAACAGCACCCTGCCAAAAACCAAATTCTACATTAACAGTTTTTGTCTGCTGGAATTGAACCGCTACATCAGGTGCAGGCAGTAGCTTCAGTTGATAGGGACCGGAATTGCCGGGTTCAATAAAAGCATAAGCATCGCTGTAACCTTGCTTACTTGCTTTCAGCATCCATTTTGAGTGAGCAGGAACATTATACTGGAACGTTCCGTCATTTCTACTTCCGTCGGGTAAACTAAAATCAGTACCGGTTTCAAGATTGAGCTGTGCGTTTGCAATTCCAGCTCCGTTTTGATCAACAACTTTTCCAAATATCTGAAACGAACCTGTAATTTTTGTTTTATCAAGAACTTTTATCTGGTATGTGTTTGAGACTTTTAATGTATCGTTCGTGTTGCTACGATTTATAAATTTATATTCCACGGTGCGCGTATTATCGCCAACAGGAAGCTGGTTTAAGTTGCCAATTGCTGCGTCTAAAATTACAGCAACCGATATTTCTTCCTGCGGGGCAAAATAAAGTGTTGGCGGCTGAGGAAATGTTGGTGCCTCCTGGTTGGTATCAACAACTCTTGTCCGAAGATCAACAACAAGTTCAGCATTACCAGTATTCTTAACCGTAAAGCGGTGTTTTAGAGCTACATCCAAAGGAAGAGTTGCAGATGGAGTTGTGCCAAAATCTATTTGCAAATCGCTCACTTTTTGTGCTGCTATTTTTGTGTTGAGCATTAGCAAGCATACAAATAATCCATTAGTAATAACTTTAATGTATTTGTGTCCTTTCATAGTTGTCTCCCAAAAATTATGAATTATAATACAACTTATTATCGTAATTACTAAAAATCAATTTAATTTTTTAACACTGTTTATATACATTCGTAAATTATTATTTTAGCTTATTCCGGTTGTGAGTGTTAATTTTAATAT
>JBFLWC010000209.1:0-4154 GCA_040758415.1 Bacteroidota bacterium
GAGAAGGAATTCATCGGAAAGGATTTCGAGTTTGGAGATTTCTGGTTTATCTAATCCGGCTGCTTGGAAAATATCTATCACTTTATCAGAGCTGATTGCTTCGTCAATAATTTGTTTGATTGCTGTCTCAATTTCACTGCTGGATTTTCCGCCGGTAGGAGTTTCGAATTTAACTAGACGTGCTTTGACAGCTTGAAAGAATGCAATTTCTTCTTTTATTGAAACAGCTTCAGGATGCGGCATAGCAAGTGCAAACGATTGACCTAAATATGTAACTTCACGAATGAATCTGTTCTTACCATCTTGAAGTCCGAGTATGTGTTCTTCTGCTTGAAGTATTATCGAAAGTTTTTCTTTTGAATCTGCGGTGAAAAATCTTGGGTAATTAAATTTGTAACTGCCTTTATAATATGCTGCGGGTTCTTCAACACAGATTGCTTTTTGAGTTTTGCTTTCTTCATTAAACATCTGCTGAACAACTTCGAGTTTTTCGAGCATTAGTTCAACAGCTTGTTCAATTGTTTCTGTCGGCTCACCTTTACCGCCGGAATCAGAATAGAATGAAAGTGCTTTCTTTAGATCGCTCGCTATTCCAAGGTAATCAACAATGAGTCCGCCTTTTTTATCTTTGAATACTCTGTTTACTCTTGCAATAGCTTGCATGAGCGTATGTCCGCGCATTGGTTTATCAATGTACAATGTATGTAAACAAGGAACATCAAAACCGGTTAACCACATATCGCGAACGATTGCAAGTTTAAGAGGATCGTCCGGGTCTTTCATTCTATCAGCAAGATTTCTTCGCTGATCTTTTGTTGTGTGATGTTTTGCTAAAACCGGGCCATCCGAGCTTGCTGCGGTCATGATAACTTTTATTTCGCCTTTGGAAAGATCGTCATTGTGCCATTGAGGTCTAAGCGAGATGATCTCGTTATACAAGTCAACAGAAATTCTACGACTCATTGCGACAATCATTCCTTTCCCTTCCATTACACTTTGTCTTTGCTCGAAATGATTGACAATATCCTTAGCAAGATTTTGAATTCTCTTTTTGTTGCCGACAATAGCTTCCAACTTTGCCCACTTTGCTTTTGCTTTTTGAGCTTCTGTTAATTCTTCTTGTTCAAGTTCTTGATCGAATTCTTCAATTAATCTTTTTCCTTCTTTGTCAAGGTTTACTTTTGCCAAACGACTCTCATAATAAATTCTTACAGTTGCACCGTCATTAACTGATCTTGCGATATCATAAATATCAATGTATTGCCCGAACACTTGAGGTGTGTTAATATCTGTTTTTTCAATAGGTGTTCCAGTGAAACCAATGTATGTTGCGTTTGGTAAAGCATCTCGTAAGTACTTAGCAAAACCATAAGCGATTCTTTTACCGATAACTTCTTTCGTTTCTTTATCAACAACATCCTTCAGCGATGCTTCGAAACCATATTGAGTTCTGTGAGCTTCATCTGCAATTACAATAATATTTTTTCGCTCAGATAGTAAATCATACTCCGGCTTCCCATCATCAGGTAAAAACTTTTGGATGGTCGTAAAAACAATTCCACCGCTTGCAACCTTCAGCAATTCTTTTAAGTGGGTTCTGCTTTCCGCTTGAATCGGATCTTGTCTAAGCAATTGTCGCGATGCTGCAAAAGTATCGAAGAGCTGATTGTCGAGATCATTTCGATCTGTGATTACAACTATTGTTGGATTTTCTAATTCGGGAGTCGTGATGAGTAATCCGGAATAGAAAACCATGCTAAGACTTTTACCGGAACCTTGGGTGTGCCAAACAACTCCACCTTTTCCATTTCCGCTATCCCTCGATGCAATTATAGAAGATTGAACGGCTTTCTTTACAGCATAATACTGGTGGTAAGCTGAAAGAATTTTCTCAGTATGAATTTGCATTATCCCCGTTTTTGGATCTTCCTTCTTTAATTTTTGGAATACTATGAAGTTGCGAATAATGTCTAAAAGTGTTGGAGGATTGAGCATTCCTTTTATTAGTACTTCAAGTTGAGGGGTGAATCTTGAAGCATCTTTGTTTCCATCAGATGATTTCCATGACATGAAACGATTGAAACCGGCGGAAATGCTTCCAGCTTTGCATTCTAATCCATCTGAGATTATGGAAAACGAGTTATAAGTAAATAAAGAAGGAATGAAAGCTTTGTATGTTTGTATCTGTTCAAATGCGGATTCGATTGTAGCATTTTCATCCGCAGCATTTTTCAATTCTATTACTACAAGGGGTAAGCCATTTACGAAGAGAACAATGTCCGGTCGTTTGCCGTGCCTAGCGGCAGGTAAATTTTGGTTTTTTTCAATAACAGTAAATTGGTTGACTACAAGAAACTGATTGTTCTCAAGATTTTCAAAATCAATTAAAGCAACTTCATGGCTGCGTTCGTAGCTGTTTTGCTGGTAAGGAATTTTTACTTTCTCGATTAGAAGCTTGTGAAATTCTTCGTTGTTGTTAACAAGTTCAGGCGAATAGATACGCAATACTTTTTGAACTGCTTGTTCTTGAGCTTCTTTTGGAATGTGAGGATTAATAATTGAAAGTGACTTTCTTAATCGATCAACAAGTACAACTTGTTCAAAGCTTTCGCGTTCTTGCCGTTCGGCACCGGGAGCGATCGCGAGTCCGTGAATATAATCCCACCCGAGAGATTGAAGGAGCTCGATGGCGAAAGATTCAATATTGCTCTCGGTAATCTTAGACATTATCTAAATCTATAGGAATGATGAATTCTCGACCTTTAGATGGAGACACTTTTCCCAGATGATGAAGACGCCCAATAATAATACCAGGATGAGTACCGAATTTTTTAGCGAATGATACTACATCATCAGGCGTCAGACGATCATTACGTAAAATCTCTTTTTCTTGTTCAACAGTCAGTGTCCATTTAACCGCAAAATCATTTGCCTCTTTTTCTTTTCCGTCATCATAATCTTTGTACTTTACATCCTCTAAGAAAATATCTTTCTTGCCATGCAATAAGATATGCCCGGCTTCATGAAAGAATGTAAACCAGAAGCTATCATTACGTTTAAATCTACCCGAAAGTTGGATTAATGGATTATCATTAATCCATCGAGTAGCACCGCTAATAGGGCTGCCGGGAAGACAGGGAGTATAAACGACTTTAACACCGGCACTGAGACAGACTTCTTTCAACTTTTGAAAGAAATTTGCAGGATGTTCGGTCATTATTTTTTTTAGTGCCGGCAGAGAATTTCTAAAATCTTTTTCCGAATAGTCCTTTGAATTTATTTGAGAGGTTTGGATTTCACCATTTCTTAACCATGCTGATATCGAATATGAATCTTTGTTATGCGCTAAAGAAATTCGAAATGCAACTTTCAATTCTCGATTGAAATAGTAATCTTCCCATGCTTTATGAGTTGAGAACGAGAAGAAAGAAAGTAATGAGGCAGCTTTTTCATTCGGAGAATTTACTTTTGGCAGCCATCCCTTTTTAATCATATCACTGATCGGGAAATTTCTTGACCATGGAATTGCATCTTCAATAACTTTTTCTCTTTTAATTCTAGCTAAGTATTCATCATAACTACGCTGTCGGTTAAGCCAAAAATGGGCAGGAATTTTTAGAACGTTTTCGAACTGGACAGCCATATCAGGAGTTATTGAACTTTCCCCGTTAAGAATTGCAGTAATGGTTTTTTCGGGTTTATTTGCTCTAATTGCAAATTCTTTAGGCCCCATTCCAAGTTCATTTAATTTCTCTGAAAGATCAGTTCCAGGATGCGGAACAGACTGGGGGAAATATTCATTTTTCTTTGTCATGTTTACTTCTCTTTGTGATAATTTATTATTTCAATAACCTCAACACCTTTGATTTCGATCCAAATATATTGACCATGCGGATTCACGGGAATAGGATTTTCATGCGGAGTAAATATTAAACGATAGGGCTGATCGAGATCGCAAGCCCATTGACCTTTTCTGTTATCAGTAAGTTCATGATAATTACCGGCAAGATAGCGAACATCTTCGAGAGTGACCGCATCATGTAATTGGTTTAAACGAAGTCTTATTTTTTCAGCTCTCACTTTACCCATCTTTTGTTCAAGCTTTCGATCATCGTTTACAAGTTTTGCCAGTTTTTTGTCGCAGAAGGTTATTT
>JBFLWC010000210.1:0-4435 GCA_040758415.1 Bacteroidota bacterium
TAATTTAGGCATTGGTTTAATTGCAATAGTTGATAAAAAAAATGTTGATACTGTTTTGAAAATTTCTGAAAGTGCTGGTGAAAAAGGAATTGTAATTGGTGAAATTTTTTAAAACAAGTTAATTTTTTATTCTTGCACTTGCTCTTGCTCTATGTCTATACGTGCAAGAGCAAGAATAAGAGCAAGAATAAGAGCAAGAAAAACATTTAGAAAAAAGAAATATGTTCATAGATACACACGCACATTTATTTTATCCAAATTTCAATGGTGAAGTTGATAAAATAATTGAACGCGCAAAACAAGCTGATGTTAATTATATAATAGTTCCCGGCACAGACATACAAACATCGGTTCAAGCAATCGAACTTGCTGACAAATACGATTGTGTTTACGCTGCTGTTGGTATCCATCCGCATGATTCAAAAGATTGGAATGATTCTTTAATTCAAAAATTGGAAGAACTTGCCAAGAATAAAAAAGTTGTTGCGATTGGTGAAATCGGGTTAGATTATTTTTATGATTTTTCTCCGCGTGAAATGCAAATGAACGCTTTTGAAGCGCAAATTGAACTGGCACTCAAACTCAATCTGCCAATAATTGTTCACAACAGGGAAGCCAACGAAGATATTATGAAAATAGTACGTAAGTACAAGAATTCCGGGTTGCGTGCACAGTTCCATTGTTTTGCCGGTTCAATTGCAGATGCGCGCGAACTTGTTGAGATGCATCACTACATTTCATTTCCGGGCATAATTACATTCAAAAATGCCGAAAACATTCGTAAGGTTTTGAGTCGTGTTGCTTTAGAAAATTTATTGTTAGAAACTGATGCACCGTTTATGACACCAACACCGCACCGCGGCGAACGAAACGAACCTGCATACATAAAATTAGTCGCAGAAAAAATTGCGGAGGTACATCACCTGACACATGAAGACGTCGGAAGAACAACATCATATAACGCACACAAGTTTTTTGGAATTGGAAAAAAACCTGCGCTAAGTTTTACATATCAAATCGGGCAATCACTATACATCAACGTTACAAACCGATGCAATGCAGATTGTGTCTTTTGCGATCGCAAGGGTGAAGCGGTGATCAATGGTTATAATCTTAAGATGACAAAATCAGAAGAACCGGAAGCAGAAGTTTATATCAAAGAAATTGGCGACCCGAAGAAATATAAAGAAATTGTTTTTTGCGGCTACGGCGAGCCAACAATCCGCTGGAATGTTGTTAAGAAAATTGCAAAGTATGTGAAAGATTCCGGAGGTATAACCCGATTAAACACGGACGGACATGGGAACTTCATAAATAAACGTGATATCACCCACGAGCTGCAAGGATTGATTGACACAGTTTCAATCAGCTTGAACTCGGTAGATGCAGAACAGTACGGAAAGTTGATGCGCGTTGATCCTTCTATGCATGCCGAGATGTTGAACTTTGCCAGGAAAGCAAAAAATTACGCTCATGTTGTTTTGTCTATTGTTGGCTTGAGTGAAGTTGATTCCGAAGCAGCAAAAAAATTTGTGGTTGAAGAAGTCGGCGTTGACTTTAGAGAACGTGAATATTTCTAAAAAATTATTGTGATTACACAAACAAAAATCTTACTCTTGCTCTTGCTCTTATTCTTAATCTTACTCCAGTCCTGTGCTACGCTCAGTCAAGATTCGCTTCATTTCCAAAATAGAATAGATAGTTTATTAACCTCTGATTTTTTCAAATCGTCTCAAGCGGCAATCTCAGTTTATAATCTTACAGAAAACAAATCACTTTACCAGCATAACGAAAAAATTTTACTGCGCCCCGCATCCAATCAAAAAATTTTAACAACTGCAGCTGCATATTTATTTCTTGGAGCCGATTACAACTTCAAAACAACACTTTATCACACCGGCGAAATTGAAGACTCTGTTTGTAAAGGAGATATTTATATAGCCGGCGGACTCGATCCCGATTTTACATCACGCGATTTAGATTCGCTTGTCCGCGAAATAAAAAATTTCGGCATCAAAGAGATTCACGGAAATCTTTATGCGGATGTTTCAACAATGGATTCTTTATTTTGGGGTAAGGGTTGGATGTGGGATGACGACCCTGCACCTTTCGCTGCTTACCTTTCGCCGCTCAATATAAACAAAAACAGTATTAGAATCGGCTACAAACCTGCAGAAACCGGAAGTCCGGCTGAGATTGAATTAATTCCTCAAACAAATTTTTTTCAAATAAAAAATTCTTCCGTTACAATTGATACCGGCAAAACAACTTTAACTATTACACGCGATTGGCTCAACCGTAACAATACAATCCAAATAGAAGGAAGCATTTCCAAATTAGCAAAACATGACACAATTTTACTCAACGTTTTTAATCCAGCTTATTATTTCCTCGGTTTGATGAAGGAAAGTTTTGAACGCAATGGAATTTCTTTCAAAGGAAATACTGATACGCTAACACTTAGAGTTAACTCAAAAAAAATTTTTTCGCTTGAACACAATATCGAACCAATAATCACAAACACAAATAAAACAAGCGACAACCTTAGCGCAGAAATGATCCTGCGAGCGCTAGCTCTCAAGTCGTCCAATAAATCTGCATCGGCTAAAAACGGAATACTATTTATTGACAGCTTGATTACGCTTGCCGGCTTGAATGCGGAAAATTATTACATTGCTGATGGTTCCGGACTTTCGTTTTATAATCTTCTTTCTGCAGAATTGTTAATGGAGATTCTAAAGTATCTTTATTTCAAACAGCCGGAATTGTTTGTAAAATTTTTCAATACACTTCCAATTTCCGGTTACGACGGAACATTGAGCAATCGAATGAAAGAGAGCCCGGCATACAAACGCGTGCATGCAAAAACCGGAACTCTGCGCGGTGCAAGCAGTTTGTCGGGCTATCTTCAAAGTAAGAAAGGACACTTGATTGCGTTCTCAATTCTGATTCAGAATTATGTTGGAAGCGCAAATCAAGCCAGAGAATTACAGGACAAAATTTGCGAAATGCTTTTCGAGACAAATTAAGTTGGAAGACAATGAAACATTTTACTGAATTCAAGATAACAACAGAACCAATAAATATAGAACTTACAAGCGGATTGCTCTGGCAACTCGATATTGACGGCGTAACAGAGTCGGAAAACTCTTTGAGCGTTTTTGTAAATTCTTCAAAAAATATTTCGCGCGAAGATATTGGAAAAATATTGAAGGAAATGATTTCTGAACGGTTGATTGATTCGTTCACAATTGAAGAAGCAGTAATTGAAAACAAAAACTGGAACGAAGAGTACGAAAAGAATGTGCGCGTTATCGAAGTTACCGATCGAATCGTTATCAAACCATCATTCAAAAATTACACGCCAAAACCAAATCAAACTGTAATTACAATTGATCCTAAAATGTCCTTTGGCACAGGTGAACACGCTACAACAAAACTTGTTTTGCAGCTTATTGAAAAATATGTGAAAGGAGGAGAAAAAATTTTGGATATTGGTTCCGGAACAGGTGTGCTTGGGATAAGCGCTGTGATGCTTGGCGCAGCTCATTCGCTGATAATTGACAATGACGAGTGGTGTTTGTTAAACGGAAATGAAAATGTGAAATCAAACAATCTTGAAGATAGAGTTGAAGTCCGCCTTGCAGAGCTGCATCAAATTGAAGAAAAAGAATTTGATCTTATTGTTGCAAACATCAACAAACATATTCTTCTTGAAATTGCCGAAGAGATCAAACAGAAGATTAAGAAGACCGGTGTTTTGATTCTCTCCGGTCTTTTAATTATTGATGAAAGCGATATTGTTCAAAAATATTCTTCTCTGCAATTCGTGCAGATTGAGAAAGCAGAGATGGACGAATGGTGCGCCATCGTCTTCCGTAAAAAAAATAATTATCCCTGAAGTTTGCCCAGCAATTTTGTTAATTCTTTTTGTTCGTGATCGCTCAAAACAGAAATTAGAGAAGCCATATTTTCTGTATACCGCGGCATTATTGAAGCAATCTTTGTCCTGCCGGAAGCAGTTAAATCAGCAAATATTACTCTCCTATCTTCCTTCGAAGGAATTCTCTTAACAAATCCCTCTTTCTCAAGATTATCAACAATACATGTAATGTTAGCTCCTGTAACCATCATTTCATCACTAAGTTTCTTTAATGGAACAGGTCCGGTTTTATTAAGAATTTCCAGCACACCAAATTGTGGTGTGGTTAAATCTTCTCCGAACATCTGTTTCGATTGTACTTTGCGAACTTTGTCATAAGCTTTGGAAAGCTTTTCCCATAGTTCCAGTGCAATTTGTTTTTTTTCATCTTGCATATCGGATTTCCTTTCTAATTGGTTAAGAAAACTTTTTTGAAATTTATTTTCGACCTCTAACCATCGTTGCTCATAAGTGAATATAAACTTTTCTATAAAGCTAATTGGCAACTTAAAC
>JBFLWC010000211.1:0-2937 GCA_040758415.1 Bacteroidota bacterium
TTCTTTTTGACTCATTGTCAGTATTCCTTCCATCTTGAGTTTCCTGCTTTAATGATTTACTCAAGCTAATTTTTACTGACATTTCTATCGAGTCCTTTCTATGACATTTTTAAAGAGTTATTACACCATTCGCCTTTCTTATTTCTGATTTTTGATTTCTACTCAGCAAAATATTAATTTTTTATTGGATGAAACAGCGGGAAAGTTAATTTTACACCGAATAAAACTTTTTTAATAAATTTGGACGGCAATGTGGATACGCCGGATTTAGATGATTGAGTTCATCTTAAATGAACGGGTCGTTAAAACAGGTTTTCTTCCAACAACAGTTCTTCTCGATTTCCTGCGCAAAGAAAAAAGACTAACCGGAACAAAAGAAGGATGCCGTGAAGGTGATTGCGGCGCCTGCACAATATTACTCGGCGTGATGGATGGAAACAACATTTATTATAAATCCGTCAATTCATGTTTGATACCTCTTGGCGATGTACACGGAAAACATGTTGTAACTGTTGAAGGAATAACCCCGCCTGCATCCGGCAAGCACGGAACACTTGAACTAACAGCAATACAGGCTGCACTAGTTGATCAAGGAGGAACACAGTGCGGATTTTGCACGCCAGGATTTGTTGTTTCTCTGACCGGATATTTTTTGAATAACACTTCGCTGAACTTTTACGATGCAGTCGAGTCGCTCGGTGGAAATGTTTGTCGCTGCACCGGCTATGCAGGAATTAAGCGCGCGGTTGAACAATCAATTTTGTTTTTTGAAAAAGAGAAATTGGAAAAGAAAACACAATTAGAAAATCTCGTTACACTAAATTTTATTCCGGAATATTTTTGCGGAATAAAAGAGCAATTGAAAAAAATTCATCCTGGCAAACTGGCATCAAAGAAAAAATCGAACATACTGATAGCCGGCGGAACCGATTTGTACGTTCAACGATGGGAAAGTTTGGTTAGATCAGAAAGTGAATTGATTTCGGGTAATCAAAAACTTTCAGGCATTTTTATTAAAAACAAATTGATAAAAATTGGTGCAGCTACAACCATCGAAGAGATAAAATCGTCGCTGCTTCTTAAAAAACATTTCCCGCTGTGGAATTCCTATTTGAATTTATTCGGCTCGCTTCCCATCCGTAACCGTGCAACGGTTGGCGGAAACATTGTAAATGCATCGCCGATCGGAGACGTAACAAACGTACTTCTTGCGCTCAACGCATTTGTTCATTTGAACGGCGGCAAAAAGAAACGATCAATTCCTTTAAAAAATTTTTACAAGGGCTACAAAACTTTAGATAAGAAAACAGACGAAATTGTTGAATCGGTAAGTTTCTCTCTCCCTTCAAAAAAATCTTTCTTCAATTTTGAAAAAGTTTCTAAGCGGAGATACTTAGATATAGCAAGCGTAAATTCGTCGGCTTATATAGAAACCAGGCGGGGAAAAATTTCGACTGCGCATATTTCTGCCGGAGGTGTCGCGCCTATTCCGGCTTACCTTTCCAGGACTTGCGATTACTTGATTGGAAAAATAATTACAACAGAAGCAGTTGTAGAAGCGGCATCAATTGCGATGGGTGAAATTCTGCCGATCAGCGATGCACGCGGTTCGGCAGAGTATAAACGATTGCTGCTGAGACAGCTTTTGTATGCACACTTTATAAAATTCTTTCCACAGCAAATTGATTTGGAGAAGCTGTTTTGAAAAACAACGACTCGATACTGCATGTTCGCGGTGAATCTCTTTTTGTTGACGATGTAATAGCTCAGCAGGGAGTTTTGTATGGTTATCTTTTTTATTCTCCGGTTGCTCACGGTAAAATTTTAAATCTCGATTTCAGCGAAGCGTTCAAAGTTGATGGTGTAAAAGAAATTTTTTCTGCAAAAGATATTCCCGGTGAAAATCAAATAGGCGGAATTATTCCTGACGAAAATCTTTTTGCAGAAGATACGGTTCATTTTATCGGTCACCCGATTGCACTCGTTGTTGCAGAAACATTTCTTCAGGCACACGATGCAGTAAAAAAAATAAAATGCGAGTTCAAAAAACTCAATCCCATTTTTGATCCACGCGAAGCTGCAAAGAGAAATGAATTTATTGTTCCGCCAAAAACATTTTTGCTTGGCAATGTTGATAACGTTTGGAAAGATTGCAATTACATAATTGAAGGCAGAGCCGAAAGCGGGGGACAGGAACATATTTATCTTGAAACACAGGGTTCGCTTGCAATTCCGGTCGAAGGAGGCAGAATAAAAATAATTTCTGCAACACAAGCACCAACTACAGTGCAAAGAGCAGCAGCGCGTGTACTTGCACTTCCGATGAACAAAGTTGAAGTTGATGTTCTTCGTTTGGGCGGCGGGTTCGGCGGAAAAGAAGATCAAGCAACCCCATGGGCTGTGATGGCTGCACTTGCGGCTTTCAAGTTAAATGCACCGGTTAAATTGGTTTTACCACGTCAGGAAGATATTCGGGTAACCGGAAAGCGACACCCGTATTCTTCCGATTTCAAAATTGGATTGACTACGGATGGAAAAATTCTCTCTTACGAAGTTACGTTTTATCAGAACGCCGGCGCAGCAGCAGATCTTTCTCCCGCTATTCTGGATCGAACACTTTTCCACTGCACTAATTCTTATTTCATTCCGAATGTTAAAGCAACAGCGATGAGCTGCAGAACAAATCTTCCTCCATTTACTGCATTTAGAGGTTTTGGAGGACCGCAGGGAATGTTTGTTATTGAATGCGCAATCTATAAAGCCGCACAAGTGATGGGCATTGATCCTTCAGTGATTCAGAAAAAAAATCTTTTGAATGAAGGGGATGAATTTCCTTATGGACAAAAAACTTTACACTGCCATATTCAAAAATGTTATAGTGAACTTGAAACACGCTACAATCCGAAAGAGATTTTTCAGTACATAAACGAATTCAAC
>JBFLWC010000212.1:0-4141 GCA_040758415.1 Bacteroidota bacterium
CGACACGAATAGAAACTTCATCGCCATAACTAATAAGTTATAAGTTTACTAAAGGATTCAATATCGAGGTTGATATAGACTACTTAAAGGGCTATATTATAGTCATAAAATGAAAAAGGAATGAAATGAAATTCAGTGAATCAGTAAAACCAATTAGTTATTTAAAAACTCATGCTTCGGAAGTAGTTCGGAATGTTTCTGAAAATCAGAAAACACTAATTATAACTCATAACGGAGAAGCAAAAGTAGTTCTTCAAGATGTAAGAGTATATGAAAAAACACAAGAAAGTATTGCTTTACTCAAAATTCTTGCATTGAGTGGAAAAGAACTCAGAAAGGGTAATTATAAAACTTTAGAAAAATCGTTTGAAAATGTACGAAGACGTATAAGTGAGTTTAAATGGGGTCAGCGTGAAGTTCAAAGTTAATATTGTTGCCTCTGCTGAAGAAGATTTATTTGAAATCTATCAATATGTTTATTTTAACGATTCGGAAGAAAAAGCCGAGAAATTATATTCCAAATTGTATGAAAAATGTTTATCACTTCAAGAATATCCCAATCGCGGTCATGTCCCCCCTGAATTAAGTCTACTCGGAATAGATGATTTTTTAGAACTTAACTATAAACCTTATCGTATTATTTATCGGATTATTGAGAAATTAGTTTTTATTCACTGTGTTTTAGATGGTCGCAGAGATATGCAAAAACAGTTGCAGGAAAGATTAATAAGAGAATCGGCATAAAAGTTCTGACATAGCTGCTATGTGGCTGCCCGGCAAAAATAGTGCTGAGTAAACCGGTTAGGGGCAACGCCGTTGTAATTTTCATCCGGTAAAAAATAAAATGTTCAACTCGATGCAAAAAAATATTTCTCTTTTATCTTCAGTTGCATTTCATACTTTGTTGATATTCTCTTTTTATTTTATCACACTTTACAGTGGTGGTAATTCAACAATCTTAGAAAAGTTTAATGCTGAGTCCGGTTCCAGCGTTGTAGAAGTGGGAATAATAGAGAGTAAAGAGAAAATTAGTTTAGATGAGCAGCCAAAAGAAGATTTTATAAAAGATGAAGAAAAAATTATTGAGACAAAAAAAGAAATTATTGCGGATAAAAAAGCAATCCTTTCGACACGAGGAAATATTTCAGACTCGTCGGATGTTAGAGGGAAGGGAAGTGGTAACGGACTATCATTAGGGTTGCCAGCGCCGCCAAAGCCGGCAGAAGAAGAAATCTATCTTGCGGCTGTTGAGGAAATGCCTGAACCGATTGGAGGGGTTGAAAAAATTATTTCCCGTCTTGTTTATCCAGCCGAAGCTAAACAAAAAGGTATCTCCGGAACTGTTTTTGTTTTGGCTTATGTTGATGAATCCGGCACAGTAAGAAAAACTTTGTTAACAAAAGGAATTGGCGGCGGATGCGATGAAGCTGCGATGAATGCAGTTGCAACGTCAAAATTTAAGCCGGGAAAAGATAAAGGTCGTTATGTAAAAGTGCAGGTGCAAATTCCCGTAGTGTTCAGATTACCTTAGTGGGGTTACGCGAAATTATAGAATAGTCATATTATACTTGCAAAAGAAAGATGCTGTCCAAAAAGTAATTATTTTTCTATAATAGAACACGGATAACACTGATTATAACTGACTTTCACGGATTTTAAAATTGAAAAATTACTTTTTGGACAGCACCAACTTCTTATCACTTTTTATAAATCTCCAAACAAAATAAACCGGAATTCCAAGTAAAACAATTATCAATCCGGGCCAGGTGTATTCCGGCTTTTTGATAAGAAGAATTATTGAAATTGCTGCGGCAAGAATTATATAGAGAACAGGCAGCACCGGATATCCAAACGCTTTGTATGGTCGTTCTGCATCCGGTTGTTTCTTTCTTAAAATAAAAATTCCGCTAATTGTGAGAATATAAAAAATGAGTACGGCAAAGATTACATAATCGAGAAGCTGCGAGTATGTTCCAGAAAGACAAAGTACGCTTGCCCATACCGCCTGAAAGATTAGAGCTTTTGCTGGAACGGATTTTTTGTTTAATGTCCCGGTTGCTCTGAAAAATAAATTGTCTTTTGCCATTGCGTAATAAACACGAGCTCCGGCGAGAATTAAACCGTTGTTGCACCCGAAAGTTGAAACCATAATTAATAGTGCCATTATAATTGCAGCAGGTTCGCCAAAAAATAAATTTGCCGCAGCTGTTCCAACCCGGTCCTCGGCTGCAAATTGAATTCCTAAACTCATAACATCTTTACCATCTGGTTTCCCGATCAACGGAAGAACAACCAGGTAAGAAACATTTGCAAGTATATAAATTACGGTTACGATTAAAGTACCGAGAAATAAACTCGCAGGAATATTTTTCTTAGGGTTCTTTACTTCTCCAGCAGTGAAAGTAATATTATTCCATGCATCGCTCGAAAAGAGTGAGCCAACCATTGCAACGGCAATTGCAATTATTATTGAAAACCCGGAGAGTGATTCGACCCAATCCATTTTACCGTTTGATATGTGAAGCCACTTTCCATCCCAGATGTTCGGAAAGTTTGCGTTAATTGCCTGCGAATTTGAGCCGATGAAAATTCCGAGAAGAATCAATCCAAGCAAAGCGGCAACTTTTGCAATTGTAAAAATATCTTGAACAATTTTTGCTTCACGAAGTCCTCGGATGTTGTTGTAAGTAAGCAAAGCAATAGTAGCGATTGCAAGAATTTGTCCTGCTGAAATATTTAAACCTACCAAAGAAAACAGAATATTTTTTGTACCAAGCCCGGGGATTAAAACCGCTGTGAATTTTGCAAATGCTACTGCAACGGCAGCAATTGTTCCGGTTTGAATAATGAGAAAGAGTGTCCAGCCGTATAAAAATCCAATTAATGGATTGTATGCCTCACGCAAATAAACGTATTGACCGCCGGCGCGAGGCATCATTGCAGCAAGTTCACCGTAACTCAAAGCACCAATCAGTGTTATCACGCCGGTGATCAACCAGACTAACAATAATAATCCGCTTGATCCAACTGTGCGGGAAATATCAGCACTCACAATAAAAATTCCGGAACCAATCATTGAGCCGATAACAATCATTGTAGAATCAAACAAACCAAGTTCACGTTTGAAACCATATAATAAATCCTGTTGCACTGATTCTATATTATTTCTCATAGCACTGCTGTTATTAGTCAATTGTCATTGGTCAATCAAAAAATAATAACCAATGACTAAGTCAACTTTTTAACTTCAACATATAATTGGCTTGATTGTTCTAATGTTTGATTGATACGTTTTACTAATATGTGAGGGTCATCCAAACTTCCTTCTTGCAACAGAGCAACTTCATACAATTGCTCTGTTACGTTAGTTATAAATTCATCGTTAGAGTCTGACTTAAAAACCTTCAAAAGGTTTCTAACTAATTTATGATTTGGGTTCACTTCAAAAATTTTCTTTTGCGCCATCATCTCTTTGTTCGCCATTTTTAGAATCTTCTGCATCGCTGCAGAGATTCCGTTATCATCTTTTGCTACTAGACACGCCGGACTATTAATTAATCTCTTCGATTCCACAACGTCTTCAATACGATCACCCAAAATCTTTTTCATTTTTGAAAGCAAGCTGCTGAAATGTTTTTGTTCATCGCTACTCAGTTCTTCAACTGCTTTTGTCTCTTCAATGTCTTTTAGATCTTTCATCTTTTGCAGGTCGAGAGTATGTACGGATTTCAACTCAAAATCTTTGTACTTTCGTATAGCCTGCATTACAAATTCATCAACCGGCTCGAAGAGGAACAGAACTTCCAACCCTTTGTTCTTAAAAATTTCCATGTGCGGGTCAAGTTCAATCGCTTCCCGGTTTGTTCCCGTGATATAATAAATTTCTTTCTGCCCTTCTTTCATTCGTAATGAATAATCTGCAAACGAAGTTAGTTCATCTTTTTCTTTTGATGATGAGTTAAAGCGAAGCAGTTCGACATATTTTTCGTGATTTGTAAAATCTTGGTAACCCAGTTTGAATATTTTTCCGTGCTCTTTCCAAAATTCATTATACGCCGGTAGATCGTTTTTAGCTTTATCTGAAAGTTAATTTAAAACTGTGGCAGCATCACTCGAAGCAATTTTTGTAAAGACGATATTT
>JBFLWC010000213.1:0-2101 GCA_040758415.1 Bacteroidota bacterium
TAGAAAAGAAATTTTGCATAAAACATGATTCATAAAAAAAATGCCGCAAGGAATTGTTACAACAATAGGTCAACGCTGCAAAAGATGCTACTCTTGTATTAGAGAGTGTCCGGCACGCGCTATTCGTGTTCTAGGCGGGCAGGCAGTGGTAATAGAGGAGCGCTGCATAAGCTGCGGCCACTGTGTAAAAGTATGTTCACAAAATGCAAAAAAAATTTTGAGCGATGTAGATAATGTTTTGACGGAAATTATTCCGGGTGGAAATGCGGCTGCAATATTGGCACCCTCGTTTCCAGCATCGTTTCCGGAAAATTATTCTAAAGTTCCGGCTGCATTAAGAAAAATTGGATTTAATTTAGTATCCGAAGCTGCCTTTGGCGCTGATTTGATAAGTAGTCTTTATGCAAAGTATTTCGAGCATAACAACAAACAAACAATTATTACTTCGCCATGTCCTGCAGTTTATAATTTGATTGAAAAATATTATGAAGTGATTGTTCCAAATCTTGCCGGGGTTGTTTCGCCAATGGTTGCAATGGGAAGATACATCAAAAAAAATTTTGGCTTGCAAACAAAAGTTGTTTTCATCGGACCATGTGTTGCAAAAAAAAGCGAGTGTTTGGACCAAGAAGTAAGCGGCTCAATTGATGCGGTTCTCACATTTAAAGAACTGAAAGAAATACTAAACGAGTTGCACATTGATTTATCTGCATTGCAAGATTCCGGGCTTGATACTCCGCACGCTTATATGGGTAAATCTTACCCTTTAACTGGCGGATTGTTGAAAACTGCAAATATACCGGGAGATATTTTACAGAAAGAAGTAATTGTAGTTGAAGGAAAAAACAAAGTGATTGAAATAGTTGAAGAAATTGCAAGCGGAAATTTGAAATCAAAGTTTGTAGATATTCTTTTCTGCGAGGGATGTATTAATGGTCCGGCAATAGATTCCGACTTAAATTACTACTCACGCAGGGAAAAGGTAATCGGATATATAAATGATAACATCAACGCATTCGATAAAAATGTTTGGAAAAGCAATCTTTACAACAGCCGTGATATAAATCTAACACGTAACTTTCATTCTAAGAGTCAGCGTAAACCCATGCCTAAGGAAGAAGAAATCAAAACAATTTTAGCTGGCACAAACAAATTAGAAGAGAAAGACGAGCTAAACTGCGGTTCGTGTGGATATACAACTTGCCGCGAATATGCAATTGCAATTGCCAAAGGTCTTGCTGAAGAAGATATGTGTTTGCCATACTTGATCGAAAAATTGGAACTTGCATACAAAGAACTGCAAGACACGCAAGAACAATTACACAGTGCAGAGAAACTCGCATCTATCGGTCAACTTGCCGCTGGTGTTGCTCACGAAATTAACAATCCGCTCGGTTCAATTATGCTTTACGCTTCGATACTAAAAAGAAAAATAGAAGAATCTACAAACGATCGGCAAAGCTGCGATGATATAAAACTCATTATGGATGAAGCCAACCGATGTAAACGTATTGTTTCTAATCTTCTGAATTTTGCACGTCAGAGAAAATTGAAAATTAAGAGTGTGAATGTTGCTGAAATTATCTCCGGTATAGTTAAAATGCTAAAAACAAATCCAGAATTTTTACAAATATCTTTTTCTTTCAACGAAATGACGAATGATTTAACGATAGATGGTGATCCAGATCAGTTAAAACAAGTGTTTCTAAATTTAATTGTAAATGCATGCGAGGCGCTTGAATCAAGTCCAATAAAACTAGTAACCGTCAATGTACAAAAAAACGATGGGCATTTAATTGTTGATGTGATTGATACGGGTTGTGGAATTCCTGAAGAAAACATCAATAAAATTTTTACTCCTTTTTTCTCAACAAAAAAGATGGGCAAAGGAACCGGACTCGGTTTAGCTATTACTTACGGCATAATTAAAATGCACAAAGGCGATATTAATGTAAAAAGTATTGAAGGAAAAGGAACTACATTCACAATAAAACTTCCGCTGAAATTGTTTAATAAAGATATAGCTATTAACAAACATTCTTTTACTTTGAACTAGAGGAAATTAGAATGAACGAAGAAAAATTTAAAAAAATATTATTAG
>JBFLWC010000214.1:0-5216 GCA_040758415.1 Bacteroidota bacterium
CGCTCGTTCAATCTTATAACACAAAACCATTTACTGCTGTAAAATGGGAAGCGCACAAAAAATATATTGACATTCAATACATTGTTGAAGGCAAAGAAAAAATCGGATTTACAGAATCTGCAAAAGTAATTATGCTGGAAGAATATAATGAAGAAAAAGATTGCACTGTTTACAAAGGAGACGGAAATTTTTTAATTGCAGACGAAGAAAACTTTGCAATTTTCTACCCTACTGACATCCACATGACAAGGATAGCAATCAACATTCCCAAACAGGTGAAGAAAGTTGTTGTGAAAATCTTAGCGGGCTAAGGATTAAAGATGAAAATCATAAGCAAAATATTGCTAATAATATTTTTTGCTTTTATGTCCTCATGCTCTCTTAAAGATAATCCGGTAAATCCACCCGGCTCCACCAGGAATTATTTTTTAGGATTCACTCCATATCCATACGATGTAACTTCCGAAGCGCAAGAATATGTTTACAACAAAATTAAAACCGATGCCGATATTATTAATCATCATTTTGACGACGGCATTCCGTGGGATGAAGCACTCTTCGGTAAAGATTTTCATGCAAACATTGTTGCAGACTGGCAATACAGAAAAGCAAAAACTCCACAATCATACAAAGTTCTTGTTTCAGTCACTCCAATAAATAATTCTAGAAATGGTTTAGCACTCTACAAAAATGAAAAAGGCAACCTTGCTTTGCAGTATCCATGGAGCTCCTATAATTTGAATCACCCGAATGTTAAAACCGCTTATCTAAATTATTGCAAACGTGTGATCGAGTTTTTCAATCCAAATTACCTTGTCGTTGGAATTGAAGTAAACCTTCTCATCAACGCAGACCCAACACTTAACAGGTGGAATGCTTATCTTGAACTCCATCAGTACATTTACGGCGAGTTAAAAAAATTGTATCCGAATCTTCCAATTATGATTTCACTTTCCGGGATGGATCTTATCAATGGATACACCGATGCAAACAACTCATTGCAAACGAACGGTTTTTCTACAATTATAAATATGACCGACTATTTTGCGATTTCGCTATATCCATTTTTAAGCAAATTTTTAGCCGAATCAATTCCGGTAGATCTTTTCGATATACTTTTTTCGATGAGTGCCAAGCCGATATGCATAACCGAAACAGGATACCCCGCACAGTCGTTTTCTATTAATGGCGGTGCAACTGTTTTTAATGGAACACAACAAAAACAAAACGATTATTTTCAAAAACTTTTTACAGCTTCTGATAAAAAAGATGTGCGCTTCATTATCAATTTTATTTTAAGAGATTATGATAAACTTTGGAAAGCTCTCGGCTCGCCCGATGACATTTCAAAAGTTTGGCGCGATACCGGCTTTTATGATGAAGAAGGAAAAGTAAGACAAGTTTATGAAACGTGGAAGAATAAATTAAATTTAGTTGTAAGTAGCCGGTGATCAACAATCTGCTATCAGCAATCAGTAATGTGTGCTGGTTATCTGTAAATAAAACTGACTGCTGATTGCTGACAGCTGAGAGCTATTTAACAATATCTAAAAGCTCTACTTCAAAAATCAAAACTGAACCGGGTGCAATCATTTCTCCGGAGCCGTTATCGCCATAAGCCAGATCAGAAGGAATAAATAACTGCCACTTATCGCCAACTTTCATTAACTGCAGTGCTTCAGTCCAACCCTTAATAACTTGATTTGCAGCAAACACTGCCGGTTCATTTCTATCATACGAACTGTCGAAAGTTCTTCCGTCAATCAAAGTTCCTTTGTAATGAACTTTAACTCTATCTGTTGCCTTTGGCGATGCACCGCTTCCCGCAGCAATAACTTTGTATTGCAATCCGCTCGGAAGTGTAACTACTCCTTCTTTCGTCTTGTTTGCAGATAAAAATTCTTCACCAGCTTTTCTATTTTTTTCGGATGCTGCTTTAATATCTGCGCTTCTTTTAGCCATCATTCTGTTATTGAAAGCCATTAACACTTTTTTCATCTCATCTTGTGTTAAAGCTGAGTTTCCATTCACTGCATCTTGAATGCCTTCTATAATTTTATCAAAATTCATTTTCATGTTCGGATCTTTAAGATTAGCCCCTATGTTTTGACCTATTGAATAACTAACCGAGTCTTCCTGCGTTTTTATCTCTGCCTGCTTTGGATTTTTGTGTTCCGACTTATTTTTATTTTGTGCAAATGTTACTGATAATCCCAGAAGGATAACTAAAAGAACTTTTAATGATTTCATTTTTTCTCCGATAGTTCATGTTATTAATTATGGGTGTCGAAAATATAGCCAATCGCTCTGAATAGCAAATTACACTTGCGGGCCAAATCCAAAACTCAAAATCCAAAACTCAAAATCCAAAATTCAAAACCATATTTTGAATTTTATTCCGCCGGTAGGCGAATTGAATGAACTGCTATCTTCTCAATCCTGTGCAACCACTATCGAAACAGAGTCTGCTCTGGTGAAATAAAATACTTCTTCTGAAACCACAATGAGACGTTCACCAAATTTATAAGTACAGGAACTTCCACGAGCGGCCCTATTACTGTAGCAAAAGCAACTCCAGAATTGATTCCAAATACTGCAACAGCTACTGCAATGGCAAGCTCGAAATCATTACTTCCTGCAGTAAAAGCGACTGTTGTCGTCTTGGGATAGGATGTACCCATCCGATGCGCAAGATAGAAGGTTATAAAAAACATCACCGCAAAATAGATCGAGTATGGAATCGCTGCTCGAAGAACATCGAAGGGTAATTGTACAATAACTTCACCTTTGAGCGAGAACATAACGAAGATAGTGAAGAGTAAAGCTACTGGTGTTACAAGGGATAACTTAGGAATGAAATCACCGTGATACCAATCCTTGCTCTTGATGCGGACAAGAACAAGACGAGTGATAATTCCTGCAGCGAAGGGAATCCCCAGGTAAATCAACACTGTAGCGGCGATTTCTCCGATTGAGACTTCAACGATCGCACCGCTCAACCCGAAGAGCGGAGGAAGAATTGTGATAAATAAGTATGCATAAACTGAGTAAAGTAAAACCTGGAACAATGCGTTAAAAGCAACAAGCCCTGCCGCAAGTTCAGAATCACCTTTTGCCAAATCGTTCCAAACCAAAACCATCGCAATGCACCGTGCGAGTCCAACGAGAATGACACCGACCATCATTTCTGGCTTATCGGGTAGAAGAACAATTGCAAGCATGAACATAACAATTGGACCGAAAATCCAATTTTGGAACAAAGAGAGGAACAGCAGTCGAGTGTTTTTGAAAACAGCTGGCAATTCTTCATATCGGACCTTTGCTAAAGGCGGATACATCATCAAAATAAGCCCGATGGCTATCGGAATGTTTGTTGTACCAGACTTGAAAGTATCCCAGAAACTGCCAATGGCAGGAAAGAAGAAGCCGAAGAAAACCCCGGCAGCCATCGTCAAAAAAATCCACAACGTCAGGTAGCGGTCTATGAATGAAAGTTGCTTGGAGATTTGCATTGTCTAATCCTTTGTCAATGTCTGTTTGTAAAGCCGGGAGAAAACTTGCTTGATTTCATCTCGGGTGCGTCTGAAAACTGAGATAATCTCTTCATCGGTCCCCGATTTTTCTGCAGGGTCTTCAAAGCTAAAGTGGAGTTTATGCTTTACGTTTCCTGTAAAGACTGGACACGTTTCTTTTGCGCTATCGCAGACAGTAATTACATAGTCGAAAGAATCTTTGAGAAATTGATCAATCATTTTGGGATAGTTTTTAGAAAGATCAATACCAACTTCTTTCATTACTTGGACTGCTTTTGGATGAACTTGTTTGGAAGGATTTGTCCCGGCAGAATAAACTTCTATTCGTTCATCAAACGATTTTAAGAAACCTTCTGCCATCTGGCTTCGGCATGAATTTCCTGTGCAAAGAATAAGAATTCGTTTCTTCATCGTTTTTCCCTTTTATCTTTTATCAGCAGTTACAGTAACGCTAAAAATTCCGATCCGGTTTTTTCTAAACGATGCAATTTCTTCTTCGCTGATATAATTTTTTAAAATATCATCCGGCAGTTCTATTACTTTTGTTTTTTTCACCTCAACATTTTTGAATCCGGTCTCTTCTATGATTCTCAAGTATTCGTCTTGTTGAATAGCGCCTGCAACACAGCCAGCATACATCTCAGCAGATTTTTTAAGATTGTCGGGAAGTGCACCTTTAATCACAATATCCGACACACAAAAATGTCCGTTGTTTTTTAAGATTCTATAAATTTCAGCAAAAGCTTTTTGTTTATTAGGTACAAGATTTAAAACACAATTGCTTACTACAACGTCTGCGATAGAATCTTCTACCGGTACATCTTCAATCTCCCCGAAACGAAACTCAACATTTTTGAAACCGAGCTTTATATTATTTCTGTTTGCTTTATCAATCATCTCCTTTGTCATATCAATACCAATCACACTTCCCTCGTTGCCAACGATTGCTCTTGCAACAAAAACATCGTTGCCTGCGCCAGAGCCAAGATCTACAACAACATCTCCTCTTTTAATTCCCGCATATTCTGTCGGCAGCCCGCAGCCCAAACCGAGATCTGCATCTGCTACATATCCTTCAATATTATTATAGTCGTCCTGCATTGTGCTGTAACCAACTATTTTATTTTCTGTAGTACCACAGCAGGAAGTTGGGCCGCAACACGAAATGTATTGTTTTGCAATCTCTCCATATTTCTTTTTTACTATCTCTTTTATTTCTTTTTCGTTTTGCATGATATGTTTTCTCCTTTATTTAATAGTTCTAAGTACTGGCTGATTTTTTTTGAAACTTTCTTGATCGTTTCAAAATTAACGCAATAGCAAGTCTTTGGTCCCTCTATCTCTCCTTGAATTAAGCCAACCCGTTTTAGTTCTTTAAGATGTTGTGAAACCGTTGCCTGTGCAAGCGGAAGCAGATCAACAATTTCTCCGCACATACAAACATTCAAGCTGGAAAGAATTTTTAGAATCTTGATGCGTGCCGGATGAGAGAGGGCTTTTGCTACATCTGCAAGTTCTATCTCCCCGCGGGTGAACTCCTTGACTTTCGTTTTAGCCACTGTAATTTCCTTTATCGTTCATCGTAAATATACGATAAATAAAACGATTTCGTCAAGAAAAAAATATTTGATTTATTATAAACAGTTTACAACTTCATGTTTTTTGTGAAAGGTTACTAAGGAC
>JBFLWC010000215.1:0-6037 GCA_040758415.1 Bacteroidota bacterium
AATCTTCATCAAACAAAAGTATGGACTTACTCGACCTGGGTCCCCGGAGAAAAAGCCCCGAACGACAAAACAGATGTTCGCGAAATTCACCTTGTAAAAAATGAAATCGTTTTGGCTATAGCACCCGGACACAAAAAAATTTGGGTTTACAACGCCAAGAGCGGAATAAATCACTTTGTGCCGGTTACAAATTATTACAATGAAATGATGATATTGATCAACAACAAAGATTCTGAAAAAGCATTAAACCCCGGAAGGTTATTTACAAATCTTAATGAGTTTACTGATGAGCAATTGGTGCATGGCTTTTTAATCTACAACAAATTTTGGCAGCGTGTAGAGCTGGATTATCATTTGTTCGAGAAGAAAGTTGACCAAAAGAGAAAATCTTTTTTTAGTTTCTTCTCTACAAAATCCGGTAAATAGATTTTAAAAAATAGAGGGAACTGTGTCTGAAGAACAAATAATTTCTAAAGGTAAAGAAGTTATCCGGATTGAAGGTGAAGCCGTACTAAATTTATTGAACAGCGTTGATAAAAATTTTTCTCAAGCTGTTAAGATGATTTATGAGTCGAAAGGAAGAGTTGTTTTTACAGGAATGGGCAAATCGGGAATTATTGCGCGCAAGATTGTTGCAACGATGAACTCAACAGGCACTGCAGCAATTTATATGCACCCAACCGATGCTTTGCATGGAGATTTAGGAATGGTGCGTAAAGACGATATAGTAATTTTGATTTCAAAGAGCGGAAACACTGAAGAACTGCACCAGCTCATCCCAATGTTCAAACGGCTAAATGTTACGATAATCGGAATGCTTGGCGAAGCGAAACTGCCTGCCGGACAGGCAGGCGGCAGGCAAGATTCAAAACTTGCTAAGGATTGCGATGTTGTTCTGAATGTTGGTGTAAAAGAAGAAGCATGCCCGCACGATCTTGCGCCGACTGCATCAACAACTGCTGCACTTGCAATGGGCGATGCACTTGCAGTTGCTCTTTTGGAACTGCGCGGCTTTACAGCCGAAGACTTTGCTATGCTTCATCCCGGAGGAAGTTTGGGCAAACGTCTTTCTCTGAAAATTGAAGAGATAATGATAAAAGGAAAAGATGTTCCGGTTGTTAATGAGAAAGCGGCACTCAAAGATACAATTTTAGAAATAACATCAAAACGTCTTGGCACTACCTGCGTAGTTAATGACACCGGGAAATTATCCGGAATAGTTACAGATGGCGATCTGCGCCGTCTGCTTGAAAAAACTCTCGACATTAAAAACTTAACAGCCGAAGATGTTATGACAAAAAAACCGAAAACGATTAGCAAGGATTTCCTGGCTTCGTTCGCTATTCAACAGATGGAAAAATTCAACATCACTTCCTTGATTGTGATAGATAATGAAAACAAACCGGAAGGCATTATCCACCTGCACGATTTAGTTAAGTTAGGTTTGCAGCCACGATGAAAAAAAAAATTGCTGCATTTATTTTTTTCTCCCTTTTCGTTTCATGTTCAGAAGAAAAAATTCAGCCGTTAGTTGATAAATCAATAATCCAGGGAGAAATTCCTTCGCACGAAAGCTGGAACGCAAAAATTATCTTTACCGATGAAGCAAAAATAAAAGCGGTTCTATTTGCCGATCACTTAAAAAAATTTGAACAACAGAGAATTACTTTGTTAGATGGAGTCAGAATTAGTTTTTACGATAAGGAACAGAAAAACAGATCATGGCTTACATCAATACGCGGAAGAGTTGACGATGCAACAAGAAATATGTTTGCTTTTGACAGCGTTGTTGCAAAGAACGATAGCGGCACAGTTCTAAAAACTAACGAACTGATGTGGCGCAACAGCGATCAAAAAATTACAACGGATAAGTTTGTAACAATCACTTCGCCTAAAGAAATTATTCAAGGATTTGGATTCGAGTCGGATCAGCAATTAAATAATTACGTAATTCATAACGTAACCTATTCGGCTACACTTCCTAAAAAGAAAAAGCCATGACCCGAACAGTTATACTTTTGATATCTTTACTTTTGTTAGGTCGGGTTTCTTTTGCTCAAAACGAAGACGACAGAATTGAAGTTTTAGGAGATAGTCTTGTTGGACGAACTGTCAACGGTGAAAGCATTCGTGAATGGCGCGGAAATGTTGTGATGACTCAAGGTGTCGTTAAAATTACCTGCGAGAAAGCGATTCAATATATTGCACGCAACGAAGCAGAACTGATTGGAAAAGTTGTTGTTATTCAGGATAGCATAACAATTAAAACCGACAGAGGTTATTATTACGGCGATACTAAAATTGCATTCTCGAATGCCGATCTGTTTTTAACAGACGGGCACGTTAATCTTAACTCGAAAAATGGCTACTACTATTTTGACGAAAAACGATCCTACTTTTATGAGAATGTAAAATTGAATGATTCGCTTTCTTCTCTCTCTGCTGACCGCCTGACTTATTATGATGATTCAGACAAAGCCGTTGCAGCCGGAAACGTTCAAGTGAACGATTCTTCTTCAACAACATTTGCAGATAGCTTGATTCACTTACGTAACACAAAAGAAACTTTTGCATTCAACAACATCAGAATTTATAATCCGTCAAATCGTTTGGCGATATACGGAAATAAGCTGGAAGATTTTGGCGATAAAAATTATTCAAAAATTTTAGGAAACCCGTTCTTAGTTAGGATTGATACAACATCAAACGGCGAACTTGATACGTTGATGATTTCTGCAAAGCTGATGGAATCTTTTGACGACAGCACGAAGAGACTTGTTGCAACTGATTCCGTCAGGATGGTCCGCAAGAATTTTGCTTCGGTAAACGGACAGACATTTTATTTTCAAGATGGTGATAAGATTCAAACGTTCCGGAGGGAATCCGATGCGATGCCGCCGGTGATGTGGAATGAAGAAACACAGCTTGTAGGAGATTCAATAGACATTGTACTCAAAGATAACCGTTTGGATTGGATGGAGATCAGATCGAACGCTTCTATTATTACGCCCAATAAAAATTCAGGTGATCGCTTCGACCAAATCTCCGGTAAAAACATTAAATTGTTTTTCGGCAAAGATGGTTTAGAAAAAACCGAAGCTGAAGGAAGTGCTTTGAGCATCTATTATATGTATGAAGACGAGGAACCGAACGGACTGCTTAAATCGAGTGCGGAACGTGCAAAAATATTTTTCAAAGATAATACCGTTTCGGATGTTCGCTTTTACGGAAAACCTGTGAGCGAATACCATCCGGAAAATGTAATTCAAGGAAAGGAAAAAGATTTTACGATTCCTACGTTCAGAATTTTTTCAAACAGACCTACGAAAGAAAATCTTCTCTTCAATAGAAAAGATGTTCTTTCTTTTTTAATAAAGGATGTGCAATACTATGCCGGAAAAACAAATCCTAAAAAGTGAAAACCTGAAAAAGGTTTACAAGAAAAGAGCAGTTGTAAACCGCGTATCAATTCAGGTTCAGCAAGGAGAAGTTGTTGGATTGCTTGGACCGAACGGTGCAGGGAAAACAACAACGTTTTATATGATTGTTGGAATGATTAAACCGAACGAAGGGAAAGTTTTTATTGAGAATCAGCAAATTACAGATGAGCCGATGTATAAACGCGCTAAGATGGGAATTGGATATCTACCGCAGGAAGCATCTGTTTTTAGAAGATTGAGTGTTGAAGATAACATTATGGCTGTGCTGCAAATGTTGAAACTTTCAAATGAAGAGAGAAAGGAAAGGCAGGAAAAATTATTGAGAGAACTCGGCATTGATAATGTCAGAAAAAGTTTAGGGTATCAACTTAGCGGCGGCGAAAGAAGACGATGCGAAATTGCGCGTGCGCTTGCAACAAATCCAAAATTTATTTTGCTAGATGAGCCCTTTGCTGGTGTTGACCCGATTGCAGTTGAAGATATTATGAGCATAGTAGCAAATCTAAAACACAAAGGGATCGGAATTTTAATTACAGACCACAATGTTCACGAAACGCTGAGCATTGTTGACCGTGCCTATATTTTAATCAACGGAGAAATTTTCAAGGAAGGAACTGCAGATAATTTGGCAGATGATGCCGATGTTAGAAAATTATATCTCGGAGAAAAATTTAAACTCGACCGCTATTCTTAAAGAGCTTTTAGCTGTTAGCAATTAGCTTTTAGTTAAGGTCTAACAGCTAATAGCTACTTCTTGTTAAACTCTCTTATTATCTTTTGAATTTCCTCTTCGCTAATGCCTGTTCCATAAGTTGTTTTTTCTGCACCCGCTGTTTTTCTTACAGTTCCATAATGAGTTGTTAAAGGGCTTCCGGCACGCGCTCGAAGACGTTCTTCAATTTGCTTTGTGAAGTCCCCGGGTTTATAATCGCCCTTTACGTTTTGAATTGATGAAGTGGGTATCCTCCGTAAGTCCGCCGAAGGCGGATTTGGACATTCCTTTGGGAAAAGATCAAAAGATGTAACACAACTTCCGGAATTTACCGGACGAGTTTCGAAGGCAAGAGTTTTTACATTCATTAAATGTATTGCAGTAACATTTTCGGAAATTATTGAACCACCCCACGTGCCTGGTCCTAACGTCATCGAAGGCATCAATCCCGTCGTGTAACCAACAGCGCCAACAGATGAAGGTGTGTTGACAACAATTCTAAATGCAGGTTTTTCAAGAGCAAACTTCATTATTATTTCTTTATCGTTGGAGTGAATGGCAAGTGTGTGACCAATTCCACCGAACTCTAATAATTCTATGCAGCGATGACATCCTTCAAGCCATCCGTCAACAGTATAGAATGCGAGCATAGGGGAAAGTTTTTCGATCGAAAGCGGTTCGTCTTTTCCAACGCTGCTGCATTCAGCCATAAGAACTGTTGTACTTTCCGGAACACTGAAGCCGGCATAATTTGCAATCCATGCTGCGGGTTTGCCAACTATATCGGCATTTAGTTTAGCGCCTCTTGCAACTTTGTCTTCTAATTTTTTCTTCTCTTCAGAATTTACAAAGTAACATCCAATTCGTTTTGCCTCTTCAATTACTTTATCGCGGATCGGTCTATCAACAATCATAGCTTGTTCGGAAGAGCAAAGCGTTCCGTTATCGAATGTAGTTCCGTAAACAATATCTGCAACAGCTTTTTGATAATTTGCAGTTCGTTCAATGAAAGCAGGAACGTTTCCGCTGCCAACTCCGTATGCCGGTTTACCGGAGCTGTATGCTGCTCGAACCATCGGCGTGCTGCCTGTTGCAAGAATAACTGCAACGTTTTTGTCTTTCATTAATGCGTCTGTACCTTCAAGGGTTGGAAGGGACATACATTGAATCAATCCTTTTGGTGAGCCGGCTTTTTCTGCAGCATCTGAAACTACGCGCATTGCTTCTGAAGTGCAATTCGCCGCTTTCGGATGAGGTGAAGCAACAATTCCATTTCTACATTTCAATGAAATTATTGCTTTGAACATTGCTGTTGATGTTGGATTAGTTGAAGGGATTAAAGCAGCAACAACTCCCATCGGTTCGGCAATTTTTAAAATTTTTCCCTCTTTCTTAATATCAATAACTCCAACGGTCTTTAAATCTTTAATAGATTCCCAAACATCTCTTGTTCCAAATTGGTTTTTAATAATTTTGTCCTGAACTTTTCCGAAACCGGTTTCATCACATGCCATCTTTGCAAGCCGTTCGGCTTCTTTAAAGCCGGCTTCTGCCATGGCTTTTACAATCTTATCAACTTGCTCTTGATTGTAATGTTTGAATTCTAGTTGGGCTTCTTTTGCTTTTTCAGCAAGTGTGCGGGCTTCTTGAATTGATTGCAAATCTTTGTCTAGGTTCATTGTGTGCCTGTTCTTTTACAAACTCAATATAATGAGTGAGGGGATAAACTTCAATTGAAAGAGAATGGTGGGAATTGTTATTGTAATAACTCTTTAGAAATGTCACTAGTTACAACTCAATAGAAATGTCAGTGACAATATAGTTAAACAATCTGTTAAAGTGGATTATGGGGTAACGCAAGGAGGGCGTAGCCCGACTGGAGTTA
>JBFLWC010000216.1:0-2224 GCA_040758415.1 Bacteroidota bacterium
TTATAGTGTGGAAACTCCTTGTAGTAATGACGTGCTTAAAAAGAGAATGGCTTTGCATTCGTACATCTGTCACCCGAGTATTATTTATAACAAAAATTTTATTTTACATTATGCCGGCTACAACGAACAATTAACAGCTTTTGAAGATTATGAATTATGGCTGAGATTAATAAAGGAAGCAAACTTTTTTGTGATACCGGAGTATCTGTTATTCGTGAGAATAAGAGAAGATTCAGCAAGCCAAATTAATTTTAATGAGAGAAAAATTATCGTCTATGATTTTCAAAATAAATATTTCTGCGATTTGAAATCCAATTTTAACATCTCAACACTCGAAGAACAGCAAATAGTAAAAGGTTGGAGAGAATACTTTTATGGGAATAAAAAAAATGCACGCCTCGAATGGAATAAAATTTCTAAGCGCAGTTGGAGTGTTCGAATCATTTTAGCTTATTTACTTACTTTTACTTCTGAAAAGATTTTTTATAAACTCCAGGATTACAGATTGAGATTGAGGTTAAATTTTCTTTTAAGCAGAGATAAGACAGCTAATCAAGAATTAAAAAAACAATGGAAAGAATGAATAAACCTGCCGTTTAATAAATGAAAATTTTGCATCTACATACCGAGTTAAATAAAGTATGCGGTATCACAAAAACAATTTTATTACTTGCTAAAAATTCACCCAAAGAAATTCAACATAATGTTTTCACTTTAGGAGGCAACAACATAAGCTTGTTTACGAACAATGGAATTGCAGTTCAAGTTGTAAACGGAAATAAAAATTCTTTGTTCGATTCGCTGCGAATATTTTCCAAAGTATTTCAATACTGTAAGAAAGAAAAAATTGATATCCTGCACGCACACGATCGGTATTTTGATTTTCTCTCTTTCATGCTCGGCAAATTATTAAAGATCAAGAAAGTAACATCGGTTCAAAGCAAAGTTTATGGACAGAAATTATTCAGTTATAAGTCTACCAAACTTGTTGCCGTAAGTAATTCAATCAAAAACCATCTGCTGCAGAATTATAATATCGAAGAGGAGAGAATTACACTCATAAATAATTTTGTTGAGGATAATTACAAGACCAGCTTGTTTCAAAATAGCGACTTATTAATTCCTCGTGATCAAAAAATAATTTTATTCGTTGGAAGATTCAGCCGTGAGAAAGGCGTTGATATTCTTTTGCATGCTTTTCGATTGTTGCAGAAAAATGATGAAAAAATATTTTTAGTTATGATTGGCGCCGGAGAAGAAGAATTATTTCTGAAATCTTTTATCGCAAAAAATAAACTCAATGTACTAATCCTTGTACCACAAGAAGATGTGAGCTTTTATTACAAGTCAGCAGATATTATAGTTTTACCATCGCGTGTAGACCCGTTCCCATTAGTTATGCTCGAAGCTGGAATGATGGCTAAACCATTTATCGGAAGCAATGTTGATGGAATTGGAGAATTCATTGAACATGATCAAAACGGATTATTGGTGGAACCTGAAAACGTTGAAGAACTAGCCGCTGCGGTTAACAAATTATTGGACGATCCGGTAAAAGCATTATATCTTGGACGAAACCTGTATGAAAAAGTAAAACTAAATTGTTCTGACAAAAAAATTATTCCTAAGTATCTGAAACTTTACGAAGAAATATTAGCAGATGGATGAAAGAATAAAAATATTTGATGTGTCTATTAACAATATATCGTATGCAGATTTGGAGCTGGCAATAACAAAAAATCTTTTAGAGAAGAGAAAATTAATTATCGGCTACTGCACAGCACACAAACTAAATCTTGCTTATTCCAATACTGCATTAAAAGCATATTTAAAACAGTTTGATCTTCTACACCCAGACGGTATCGGAATATTTTTAGCTTCAAAATTTCTTTATGGAAACAGCGGTTTAAAACATCGAGTAACCGGTTCGGATTTTTATCCTTTACTTGCAAACGCTGGAGTTAAAAAAGATTGGAAGTTTTTCTTTCTTGGCGATACAGACGAAACGCTAAGAAAAATCTCCCGCAAATATCCGTTAATGAAAATAGCTGGGATACAAAACGGATATAATTTTGAAACTGACTTAGTGAATAAAAAAATAAATGAAAGTAACGTTGATATTTTAATAGTAGGTTTAGGCAGCCCGCTGCAAGAAAAATGGATAATTGATAACAAAGAAAAACTAGATACAAAAATTATTTTGGCTGTAGGTGGTGGAATTAAA
>JBFLWC010000217.1:0-4966 GCA_040758415.1 Bacteroidota bacterium
ACAGATGAAAATGTTAAGGGATGCAATTAAAATTTTCTCTTGTGGAAGATATTTATTTTCGTTTGTGAATTAAAATTAAAAACCATACTTTTCTGCCCGAAAAGAAAAAAATTATTGGAGTATAACTTGCTGAAGCTGCAGATAATTTTTTATTTTTAAAAAAGGGCGAATAATAATTCATCCAGCACGTTGTTATATCAAAATAGATAATAGAGAGAATCTATTCTGAAAATTAATTTACTTTATCAGATGATCGTCTTAAACCCACGCACTATTACTATAGAAAAGTATATTCACTCAGTCAATCCATCTAAACACATAAATAACATTATTTCTAACTGAATTACGGGTAAACTATGAATTGGTTTAAAAAACTCTTCCGCTCAAGAACAGCCCGGCGCAGCTATCTCATCTTTCTGATGATATTTTTTGCCGCCGGTTTTATCTGGATGCCCGGCGCTTCATCGCAAGAACCGACGGCGCTAACTGAAGGGGCAAAGAAATTTGTTCCGTTCTCTCTTTTCACCGATCCTAAATATTCCCCGATAGAAGTTATTTCTCTACTAGTTGTTTTGGGAATTGCTATTTCAGGATTGCTTTATGCGCTCTTACTTGTAAAACAAGTAATGAGAGCAGACAGCGGAACAAAAAAAATGCAGGAGATTGCCGCTGCAGTCCGCGAAGGTGCTAACGCATATCTCGCCGCTCAATTCAAGAAAATTGGACCGCTTATCATCATCATTACTATTTTACTTTTTCTTACTTACACAGGAAGTGAATCTGCATTTAGATGGGGCCGCTCCGGTGCATTTTTGATCGGCTCTATTTTTAGTTGGTTGGTTGGCTTTGTTGGAATGCGGCTTGCAACACAGGGAAACTTGCGCGTTGCAGCTGCAGCAAAAAGAAGTTACGGTGAAGCAATGCAGCTCGGTTATAGAACCGGAACTATCACCGGTATGTTAACAGATGGTCTTGGCCTTCTTGGCGGAACGTTAATCTTTTTGCTTTTTGGCGATCTTGCTTACGAAGCACTTCTCGGCTTTGGATTTGGCGGAACATTGCTTGCATTGTTTATGCGCGTTGGCGGTGGTATCTATACTAAAGCTGCAGATGTTGGAGCCGACCTTGTTGGTAAAGTTGAAAAAGATATTCCCGAAGACGATCCGCGCAACGCAGCTACAATTGCAGATAACGTTGGCGACAATGTTGGCGATTGTGCCGGTATGGCTGCAGATATATTCGAGAGCTACGAAGTTACAATAGTTGCTGCAATGATTCTCGGTATGTCAACTTTCGGGCATAAGGGTGTAATCTTTCCATTATTGGTGCGCGGTATAGGCGTTCTTGGTTCCATTATCAGCACATACACAGTTAAAGCCGGGCCTAACGATACTTCCGATACAGCATTGAAGAGTGTTCACCGCGGATTCTGGATTGGTTCCGTTATAAGCGTTGTCGGTTTTTTCTTGTTGGGATTTGGTTATTTACACTTTGACGCAAGTTATTTCGCATCTAATCCTATGGCAATTGCTGGGTTCCCTAACGGCGATCCGGCAAACTTGGGTTGGTTTGCTAACATGGGAATTCAAGGGTTGGATTTACGCCCAGCGCTAACATGTTTGATTGGGGTTTTTCTTGCAATCGCATTAAACAAGATTACGAGTTATTACACGCATACAAGTCACTCACCGGTAAAGTCGCTTGCAAAATCTTGCCAGACCGGGCACGCAACAAACATCATTCAAGGATTTGCTGTTGGTTACGAAAGTACAGTTGCAGCAATTATTGTTATTGCAGTTGCAATTCTTCTTTCAGTTTTAGTTTATGCCGGTACACCGCCGTTGTTCATTGCTTATGGTGTTGCTATGACGGGCATTGGAATGCTCACTTTGACCGGTAATACAATTTCGATGGATGTGTTTGGACCTGTTGCCGATAACGCAAACGGTATTGGCGAGATGGGTTACGATAAAGAAGCAATGGAAAAAGAAAATCCTGGCAGTTACAAAAGAGCGCGTCAAATTCTTGCTGATCTTGATGCAGTGGGGAACACAACAAAAGCAGAGACAAAAGGAATCGCAATCGGTTCGGCAGTTATTGCTGCGGTATCTTTGTTCTCGAGTTTCATTGCAATAATTGCAGTTGGCAGTGAAGAAAAAATTAATACTATGACTGTTGCACAGTATCTGGAACAAGCTGGAAAAATTACAGTTGCAAATCCAACAGTGTTTATTGGTTTCCTGATTGGAGGTGCAGTTCCTTTCTTGTTCAGCTCGATGTTGATTCGTGCCGTTGGACGCGCTGCTTATTACATTGTTAATGAATGCCGTGTTCAATTCCGCGATAAAGAAATTTGGGCTGGAACAAAAAAACCCGATTACGGTCGTGTTGTAAATATCTGCACTGTTACAGCTCAGAAGGAATTAATTGGTCCCGGATTGCTGGCTATTATGACACCAATTTTTGTGGGATTTGTTTTAGGTCCTTATGCGCTTGGTGGATTTTTAGCCGGGATGATTCTTGTTGGACAATTGCTTGCTGTATTTATGGCAAATGCAGGCGGTGCATGGGATAATGCAAAGAAGATGATTGAAGACGGTATATATGGCGGGAAAGGTTCTGAAGCTCATAAAGCTGCTGTTACAGGAGACACAGTTGGAGATCCGTTGAAAGATACAGCAGGACCAGCAATTAATCCTCTCATCAAAGTTATGAATATGGTTAGCTTGCTTGCACTTGGCTTAGTTCTCAATTTTAATTTGATAGAACCTGCCGGAGGTGCAAGAACTATGGGTGTTATTGTTGTTATTGTTTGTACTCTTGCAGTTGCCTGGGCTGTATGGCAAAGCAAACGAGAAAGCGGTGATTTTGAAGTAGAAAAATGAGCAACCATATTCTTTATCTCTAACCAAAGGGGAGAGAGTTTTCAAAAAGGGAAGGAGATTTTATCTCTTTCCCTTTTTTATTGATTAAAATTATTTGTCAATACTATTTATTTTTTTGTAATTTGATAAAACTTTCATGAAGCTCATCTATAAAATGCTTACTGAAAAAAATATTAGTGATAAAGAGCTGCTTGATAGAATCAAGAAAAATGATTCCGGCGCACTGAGAATTTTATTCGAAAGATATTTTGAAGCGTTATGTTTCTTCTCTTTCCAAATTCTAAAAACGAGTGAACTGAGTGAAGAAAGCGTTTTAGATGTTTTTACCAATATTTGGCTGAAACGAAAAACTATTGATATCAAAACTAATTTTAGGACGTATATCTACAAAGCAGTTAAGAATCAATCTATAAATTATCTTCGACAAGAAAAAAGATATTCTCAGAAAATGGAGTCAACCAATCTACACCTTATCGTTTCAGACCAGAGTGCTGATCAATTCATTCTTCAACAAAATTTGGAAAATGAAATTAATTCTCTCTTAAAAGAACTGCCTGAAAGAAGAGGGTTAATTTTTAGAATGAACCGTATTGATGGATTAAGCTACAAAGAAATTGCAGAGGTACTATCCATATCTGTAAACACAGTACAGAACCAAATGATAAAAGCAATTAAATATATTGCCGAGCAATTACCCCGCATCAAAAGATTCTTCTAAAAAGATTATCCACTTTATCCGGTGAGGACATAAAATAATTTGGAAAGTACGAAATACGAGGTACGAAGTACGAGGTACGAAGTACGAAATACGAAGTACGAAATACAAAGTTTGCACTTTTTGCCACTTACGTTTCACCTTTCACGCCTGTCCCAACACAAGTAGGTGGTCTTGCTTACAGCTTCTCGCATTGGCTTTAATTTTTAGAAGTTTCTGGTAATAACCCCAACAATCCTGGCTTAAGTCCAAATTCCAATTTATTTTGAAGAGAGTAGTAGATAGTTTATCTTTTTTTTGTCTAATAGGGTAAAAATCTACGCAAATATAAAAAGTGGAAATCATGTCTGAAGAAAGATTTTTAGAGTTAACGGCGAGATATTTGTCCAACGAAGCATCGAATGAAGAGAGGGCAAGTTTTTATAACTATCTTGAGAAGGATGAATATTATAATCTGTTTACTCACTTAAAAGGAGAATGGGAAAAAGCTGGTATATTGCCCTTTGAATCTGAGTTTAATATTGAAAGCGGTATTGAAAAGTTAGCTGAAAAAATTCAAATGACGGAACCTTCATTCTCATTTACTCATAAGAAGAACACAACCCAAACGAAATTTCTATTCAACACAACACTTCTAAAATATGCTGCATCAATTGCTTTTCTTTTAGTTCTTGTTACGTGGGTAATTTATCTATCGGGCATCTTCCAACAAAAACCGGTTGTAATTGCATGGAACGAGAAGCAAACAGTGATGGGCGAAAAGTATATTGTAACTTTATTTGATGGTACTACTATTACATTAAATGCAGACAGCAAATTGAAATACCCAAACCATTTTGCAAATGATAAAAGAGATATTTACTTGGAAGGTGAAGCATATTTTGAAGTGCAAAGCGATTCATCTAAACCATTTATTGTTCACTCAGGAAATCTTTCAACAACAGTTCTCGGTACAAAATTTAATGTGAGTGCATTTCCAAATGAAAAAAATATTTCTGTTTCTTTAGTTGAAGGCAGTGTGAAAGTGGATAAAGAAATAAAGGGTACAGTAGAAAATATTGTAATGCTTCAACCTGAACAGCAATTAGTCTACAACAAAGAGAAAAAGATTAGCACGGTAAGACAATTTGATTTACAGGATGCAACCGGCTGGAAAGACAACAAACTTATTTTCCGTAAAGAAACTTTTGCTAATGTACTTGTTAAGTTAGAGCGTGCATACGGTGTAAAATTTGAACTACAGGATAAATCATTCAGTAATCAAAAAGTTACTGCAAATTTCCATAACGAATCTCTTTGGACAGTTTCCGAGGCGCTAAAAAAATTAACAGGGCTACAGTACAAAATTATTAAAGAAAACAATGAA
>JBFLWC010000218.1:0-3596 GCA_040758415.1 Bacteroidota bacterium
TTTTATTATCAAGCAGATTTAAGTATTTGAGCGAGATTACTATTTGCGTAATTTTGCACAAAAAATTATTTCAGAAACAATATGAACGAATCAAATAATCAAACCGGCAATTCGAGTGAGCAGAATGAACTAACCAAATCAAAAAATTTCATTTACGAAATTATTGATAAAGACTTGAAAACCAACAAGTGGGGTGGAAGAGTACACACACGTTTTCCACCCGAACCGAACGGGTATCTTCACATCGGACACGCAAAATCAATTTGTTTGAATTACGGAATTGCTAAAGACTACAACGGCAAATTCAATCTTCGTTTCGACGACACAAATCCTGAAAAAGAAGAACAAGAATATGTTGACTCAATAATAGAAGATGTAAAATGGCTCGGAGGAGATTTCGAAAATAGAATTCTTTACGCTTCGGATTATTTTGAGCAGATGTATCAATGGGCAGTTGAACTTATAAAAAAAGGGAAAGCATACGTTTGCGATTTAAGTGCAGATGAAATACGCGAAACACGCGGAACACTCACCGAACCCGGGAAAGAAAGTCCATTTAGAAATAGAACAGTTGATGAAAATCTTGATCTCTTTGAACGGATGCGCAAAGGTGAATTCAAAAATGGAGAAAAGACTTTACGTGCAAAAATTGATATGACTTCTCCAAACTTCAATATGAGAGACCCGGTAATGTACCGGATAGTTCACGATGAACATCACCGGCAGGGCAGTATGTGGTGTATCTATCCCACATACGATTGGGCGCACGGGCTTGAAGACTCGATCGAAGGAATAACCCATTCTATTTGCACGCTGGAGTTTGAAAATCACAGACCGCTTTACGATTGGTTTCTTGATGAACTCGGCATACACCATCCACAGCAGATTGAATTTGCACGGCTCAATCTGAGTTATACTGTAATGAGCAAACGAAAACTTTTGCAGCTCGTTCAAGAAAAATATGTTGACGGCTGGGATGATCCGCGTATGCCAACTGTTTCCGGTTTTAGAAGAAGAGGATTTACGCCGGAAGCAATAAGAAATTTTTCCGAAATAATAGGTGTTGCAAAACGCGATGCTCTAACTGACATTGCACTGCTTGAGTATGCTATTCGCGATGATCTTAACAAACATGCTCAGCGCGCGATGGCTGTTTTACGTCCTCTTAAAGTTGTGATTGTAAATTATCCAGATCAAACAGAAGAACTTGAAGGAGTGAATAATCCGGAAGACCATTCAATGGGAACGCGAAAGATTCTTTTCAGTAAAGAGATATTTATTGAACAGACAGACTTCATGGAAAATCCGCCTAAAGAATTTCATCGTTTAATGCCAGGCGGAGAAGTGCGGTTGCGTTACGCGTACATAATCAAATGTGAAGAAGTAATTAAGAATGATAAAGGAGACGTTATTGAATTGCGCTGTACATACGATCCAGAAACAAGAAGCGGAACCGGCACAAGCAATAAGAAAGTGAAAGGAACAATCCACTGGGTTTCTGCCGGGCATGCAGCCGAAGCAGAAGTGCGTTTGTACGACCGGCTCTTTACTGTTGAGGCGCCTGATGCGGATAAAGAAAAAAAATTTTTGGAGTTTCTTAATCCGAACTCTTTAGAAATTTTGACTAACGCATTGATTGAACCATTTCTGAAAAATTCCAAACCGGGTGATCGTTTTCAGTTCGAGCGCCATGGTTACTTCTGTGTTGATACAAAATACTCGACTAAGGAAAAGTTGGTCTTTAATAGAACTGTAACGCTGAAAGATAGTTGGAGTAAAACAAGAAATCAAAAATAAGAAATCAGGAATAACAATGACAACACAAGGAACGGTTTTAAACCGTACCCTGCTTTCTTTTCACGCCTGCCCCGATACATGTCGGCGGTCTAGCATCTCACGTCTCGCAAGTGCTTTATCTATTCGTTTTAGAACTTCATCTTTTCCAAGAATGAACAACAAATCAAATATTCCAGGTCCTGTGCTTGTGCCGGATAAAGCCAATCGTAACGGATGAATTAATTTTCCTTTGCCTACATTCAACTGAAGGGCAATATTGGTTAATGTTTGTTCGTAATCTTCCTTAGATGGGCTTGAGAGAAGGGCGATTGCGTCGCATAATTTTTTTAGTTGTTCTGGTGTTTCGGGTTTCCAGTTTTTTATAACAGCGGTTTCTTCGTATTCTTTAGGAGCTTCAAAAAAGTAAGGGGATTTTGTGAGAAATTCTTTAACAAAAGATACACGCTCTTTCATGGCGTCAATAACAAGCAACAAGTAGTTATCACTAAAATTGCGAATTGCAAATTGCGAATTGCGAATTTCATTTTTCAGCAACTGTAATATTTCTTCGTTAGATTTTTTTCGGAGATGTTCTGCATTGAGCCAATTTAGTTTTTCCAAATCGAATACAGCGCCGGATTTATTTACGCGGTCAAGTGAAAATTTTTCAATTAATTCATTCATGTAATAAAATTCTTTATCATCGCCTGCATTCCATCCAAGCAATGCAACAAAGTTTACTAATGCTTCTTTTAAGAATCCTTTTGCACGGTAATCTTCAACTGCAACATCTCCCTGCCGTTTGCTAAGTTTTGAACGATCTGGATTTAACAAAAGGGGCAGATGTGCAAAGACCGGCAGCTCCCACTTGAAAGCATCGTACAACAAAACATGTTTTGGGGTCGAAGAAAGCCATTCCTCGCCGCGTATAACGTGACTAATCTGCATTAAATGATCGTCAACAACATTGGCAAGGTGGTAAGTTGGATATTCATCGCTTTTAATTAAAACCTGGTCGTCAACATTGTTGCTTTCAAATTCAACCCTGCCGCGCACAACGTCGTCAAAAATAATTTTTTTATTTGGCTCAACATTTAAGCGAACAACAAATGGAATTTTACTTGCAAGTTTTTCTTCAACATTTTTTTTATTGAGAGCAAGACAGTGTTTATCGTACTTTGCTTGAGGAAGTTTTTGTTTTTGCTGTTCTTCACGTAATGTTTCAAGTCGTTCTGGAGTGCAGAAGCAATGATATGCTTTGCTTTGAGCAATTAATTCTTGAATGTGTTTTTGATAAATGTCCAATCTTTGCGATTGAATATAAGGACCGAACTGACCGCCTGTATCCGGTCCCTCATCGAATTCAAGTCCGCACCATTTTAATGCTGCAATCAAATTTTCTACGGCGCCTTCAACGTAGCGGCTGCGGTCGGTGTCTTCTATTCGTAAAATTATTTTTCCGTTGTTCTTTCTTGCAAAAAGATAATTATAAAGCGCGGTGCGTAATCCGCCAACGTGTAAATAACCGGTTGGGCTTGGTGCAAAACGAACGCGGACTGAATTCACAAAAACTCCTTATTAATTTTTTCGGTGCAAATATAAGAAAGTAGTTTTCAGTTTGCAGTCAGCAGTTTGCAGCGAAAAGAGAGAGGAACAAGTAGAAAATAACAACATCAGATCACAATTTTATTCGTGTAGTATTTTACTTTTTCAATAAACTCTTTGCTGTCAATTGGTTTTGGGATGTAATCGGTTGCGCCGGCTTCAAGGCATTTTTCGCGGTCGCCTTTCATTGCAAAAGCCGTGAGTGCAATAACAGG
>JBFLWC010000219.1:0-2758 GCA_040758415.1 Bacteroidota bacterium
CATCGGTAAAATAGCTTGTAGGTATATTATCATTAGCCGTGTAATAAGTAGTAGTTTGAAAACTATCCTGTATATGTTTAGCCCAAATAACAGTTCCGGAATTACAATCAATTAATCTAACCGTAACACTTCCGGTAGCAATTTTGCTTGAGTATGTGCTGGTGTATCTAACTTCTCCGATTGATGAATAAAAATTTCCGGTCAACAAGTAGCGGCATTTTAGTCCCTGGCTTATACTGTGTACTGTATGATAATCCGGAATTCCGCTAACACTTATATTGGAATTTTGCAGAAAGCTGCGCGTTATTGTTGTGGGGATAATTTTAATATTCCTCACATTCTCTAATAGATTCGCCGTAACTTCATCTGAAACAAGACCGCCTAAATTGGATAAAGCACTTTCTGTTTCAAAGGGCATTATTGCAAGGGGTTCGTCCGGTTTGATATAAGTTGATAAGTCAATACCGGCAACGCTGCTTCTTACTGGAAGCGGCGAACAGCTGCTCACAGTAATCGCAATTACCACAGCTGAAAGAATCAAAGCTGTTGTCCAAAACTTTTTAATCTTGGTTTCTATCATTACTTCATCCAAGCTGTGAAATTTCTTTTCTCTAACTTTTTTGAAGAAATTGGTATAACACTTTCTGTATGTTGAACAATTACCACACCGCTGTCATCGCGACCAGTTTTAGAATTTATTTTTATCAATTCAGTAAATCTTTCAACCAGGTTATCATCACATAAGAATTCAATCTTATCTATAACGTTATAAGTATCCATATATTCGAGTGTGTAACGTTTAGTTTTGCTGTCGCAGCAATCATCTAATTCATCAATTCTATGCACTATTACGTTTTTGATGCCGGCGTCTTCGAGCTTTTGAACAACTTGTTTGGTAACTCCCATCCGCACGAAAGCTTTTATTGTTTTCATAACAACCTCTTCTTATTTAAAAACAATTCTGTAGTTTTTCATTCGGGCTGCCTTTCTCAAATATTTGTTTTAAGTCCACCGAATATTTGATTTACTGTTTTTATGATTTCATCTTCCTTCTGCAACTGTTCAAGATGTTCTCTTACATACTTTCTTGCATCTATTGCATACTGACATTTACAATTGGAAAGAGGTTCTTTATTACAAGCGCCGCAATTACAAATAAATTTAGATGCAATTCTGCTAACATTTTTTTCTAACACTAAATCTGCGCTTACCGTTTCTGGAATTACGCCCGTTCCCGTTCTCGGATTCTTTATGAGATTTATTGTAGCAACTATTACAATGGCAACAAGAATAACGCCTATCGAAATTCCAAGAATTTTTAAATTAACAATGCCATAATCGTTTTTACTCTTGTAGTTCTCAAAATTCTCAAAGGAGGAATTTGACTTGCCGCATACCGTACAAAGATTGTCTTCTTCTGAAACTTCGTTACCGCAATAAACACAAGTTCGCAGTTTCCGAAAGGATTGCTCTTCTACAAAACTCTTCCCCTCTCTCTGCAAAGTGTCTCCACATACTATGCAGAATTCATTTCCGGGTTTGTTTTTAAAGCCGCATGAATTGCAAATCATTTTATTCCTCCCGAGTTTCCCTAAGAGTATCTGAATACTGAATACTGAATACTGAATACTAAATACTGCTTACAAAAGATTAATTGATTTCAAAGACATTTCCTTCAAGTCTTGCTTGCTTTTTTAGCTCCCATGATCTCCACATATAATAGATAACCGGATAAACGATTAACTCCATCAATACAGAAGTAACAACTCCGCCGAGCATAGGTGCTGCAATACGTTTCATAACGTCTGCGCCTGCGCCATGGCTCCACATAATTGGAATTAAGCCTGCAATAATAACCGAGGCAGTCATAATTTTTGGTCTTACACGTTTAACAGCGCCATGATGAATAGCATCGCGTAAATCTCTTAAGCTCTTCAGTATTCCTTTATCCTTCCATTCCTTCAGCGAAACATCTAAGTAGAGCAGCATCACAACGCCGGTTTCCGCGTCCAGACCGGCAAGAGCAATTATACCAACCCAGACAGCTATACTTAAATTATAACCCAATAAGTAAAGGATCCAAAATGTTCCGACGAGGGAAAACGGCACAGCAAGGAATACAATTGCTACCTTTATCAGCGATTTAGTATTGATGTAAATAATTACGAAGATGATAAAGAGAGTCATCGGAATTACATACATCAATCTTTGTTGAGCGCGAAGCATGTATTCGTATTGACCGCTCCAGATGATATTGTATCCCGGAGGTAATTTAATTTTAGCAGCAACAACTTTCATTGCATTCTGAACGTAAGTGCCAACATCAATATCTTTTATATCAACATAAACCCAGGCATTCGGTCTCGTGTCTTCGCTTCTAACAACCATGGGACCTTTACGCGGAACAATTTTAACAAGCTGATCCATTGGGACTTGCACGCCGATTGGAGTTGGTACCAAAACTCTCTGCAGCGCTTCAATATTATCTCTCAGCTCACGGCTGTATCTTAAATTCACAGTGTATCGTTCAAGACCTTCAACTGTATTAGTTATAGCCATACCGCCCATTGCGGTCTGAATAACATTTTGAACATCTTCAATAGTCAGTCCATATCTTGCCGCTTCAATTCTGTTGATCTCAAAATCTAAATAATTACCGCCCACGGCTCTTTCTGCAAAAGCACTTAGGGTACCCGGCACAGTTCTCACTACTGTTTCAACTTCTTTTCCTATTTGTTGCAGCATGTCCAGATCGGGT
>JBFLWC010000220.1:0-3532 GCA_040758415.1 Bacteroidota bacterium
TTTATTCATATCAATCTCGATTTATTCCCAAGACACAACAAGAAGCCAGGCTTTCAAAGATAATGCGCCGCCCAAATATCCAATTATGAAAGCAAAGTATCCTTCCTATTCGTTAATTGCCAGCTACGTTTTAGTTACAGAAGCAAACCGCAACGATCCATTTGCCCAGCATGAACTTGGAATCCGATATCTGCTTGGGAATGGTTTTCCTGCAGATACCGTGAAAGCAATTTACTGGATTAGAAAAGCTGTAGATCAAAATCTTCCTTCGGCACGCTTCAATTACGGTATTATGCTTTATAATGGAATTGGCGTGCCATGGAATCCTTTTGAAGCATATCTGAATTTTAAAAGCGCTGCAAATGCTGGTTTACCCGAAGCACAATTTGCTGTAGGACTTCTTTACACAGACAATCTTGTGTTGAATAAGAATTTGAACGAAGCATATAAATATTTTAAAATCTCTGCAGACGCGGGCAATGAGCATGCCAAAGATGCGCTTAAACAATTATTAAAAAGTGGTTTTATACCTGTAAAAGATTCAGTTTCAAAAAACGATTTACAAAACTCCGGTAAACGGGTTGATGAAACAGCTCAACTCTTTAATCCAAATTGGGATTTGGATTTTTACGACTTTGAACAGAAAACAAAAAAAGAAAAAGATGATAATCTGATTGCAAATGTATTGAACAAAAAATCTTCCGAGCTGAAAATTTATTTGGGATTGGACAATCTTTCTGCGGAATTAATGCCCCGGGATACAAGTGGAGTTGGCTTATTAAGATTTGCCGCAGAAAGCGGAAGTCCCGAAGCACTTTTAATAATTGGCAGGGCTTATGAAGAGGGAATGCTTTTTGAAAAGGACTTGATTTTAGCAGCTGTAAATTATTTACGGGCATATCGGCTCGGTTCGTTCAAGGCAGGTGAATATCTTTTCAGAATGCTCCAATCAAAAGAGCTTTTTAATATTTTGAAAGGGAAAATTAGCAATGGCGATGCCGATGCAATGTATGTTTGGGCGGCCGTTTCCGCGCTCGGCTTCGATAACCAGATTTCAAACCAACAAGCTCTTGACTTTTTGAAAAAAGCAGTGGAAAAAAAACATATCCCTTCGATGATAGAACTCGGTCTGTTATATTTAAGTGGAACGCAGGTAGAGAAAAGCAGAGAAAAAGCAATTCAATATTGGACGGCCGCAAAAAATTTTGGCAGCAAAGAAGCAGCAGTTAGAATGGCGATGAGCGATTTATTCGATTCCACAGCTGTTAAAAATATTTCATCAAGCATTAAAACGCTGCAGGATATTGCAAACGAAGGTTCTATTCTTGCACAGACGGCTCTTGCATATTGTTATGAAAAAGGAATAGGAGTAAAAGAAAATAAGGGAATTGCAATTCGTTTATACCGGTACGCAGCACAAAGAGGAAACGAAACTGCATACAAATCTCTTAAGAGGATGTATGATGAAATCAGACCCCCGAATGATGAGTTTAAAATTTATGAACAGGATTAATCAGCTTTCAGAATTACAAATGTAATGTCGTCATTCTGCAACGCAGTGCCGCGGAAAGCAATAATTGCTTTTAAGAGCGCACCCTTAATTTCTTCTGCTGTTTTATCTGCATTGTTTTGAATTATCCTTTTAATATTCTCATCGCCAAACTGTTCGCGTATTATATTCATTGATTCGTTCACACCATCGGTGTAAAAAAACAGAACATCCTTGCTTTCAGGTTTAATCGTAACTTCTTCCAGAGTCTTTTCAAATATTCCTTTGTCGTTCAAACCGATTCCGATTCCTTGAGGACAAACCACTTGAAATTTATTGGCGCTGCTTTTAAACCAAAACACCGGCAAATGTCCAGCGCGCGAAATTTTAATAGAGCCGTCTCTTTCAACAGACGCCATCGAAAGAGTCAAAAAAAATTCCCTTCTCAAATTTTTGGAAAAATATTTTTTCAGATTAATTATTATTTCTCTTACATCTTTAAAATCTTCCAAAAGAAGATTGAGAATAGATTGAACCCGCACCATATAAAGTGCGGCTGCCATTCCTTTGCCGGATATATCACCAATAATAATGTATGAACGTTCCGCCGCTTCGATTATGTCATAATAATCACCACCTACTTCACGTGCCGGTTCGTAATAAGAAGTAATTTCATAATTGAAAATTTTTGATGAGTGTTTTGGAATCAAATCGGACTGAATTTTACGCGCTACATCCAGCTCGCCTTTTGCCGAAAGTTTATCGGCAAGTTCAAAAGCAAGAAGTAAATTTATAATTATAAACGCAAGTAAAACGTAACCAGATTTTAGTTGAGAGTCTGCGATAAAAAAGAAAAGCAGTGCAGCCAGATAAAAAATTCTGCGCGCGGGCGTTAATTTGAGAATAAATGCATTGAAAAGACTTCTAAGAAAAATTAATCCGCGCACAAATTTATTCCTTGATTGATCAGGCTTCGGAATATCTTTTGAAAAGAATTCGTAAACTTCCCCCGCTTCTTTTTTAATAAGCCGCTCAATTTCTTGATAGCTTAGATCACTTGTGTAGAGATCAAAAATTCGCTTTATGGGATTGGAGCTAGACAATTTTACAATTTCCGTTTATGATTGATTAGACGCTTTTAAATGTCAATTGTTTTTATCATTCCATTAACCAAACACCAAGTCAATTCACTTCCTTCGGTAAGGCAGACAAGAGATTTCAACTCCTTCACGCACGTATAGCGGTTCACATTCCACGATTGACATAATACTACTTAGTTTCCTATTTTTCCACAGCATCTTACTTAACTTTTCAGCTCAATTGGAAAGAACTACACATGATTTGGAAAATAGCCCTCTTTGTTCTGATGTCCTTCGTTATCGTCACCGGAATTTCATTCCCGATTGTTAAGTATCCATCTTCGTGGAATCAGTTTCCGATAATTCCCGGATTAGAAGAAAAAGCAAAAATAATTTTTTTTCACGTGCCGACTGCTTGGCTTTCTGTTGTTGCTTTTTTGATGGCAATGATTTTTGGCGTTAAATATTTGCGAAATAAAAATTTGGACGACGACGCAAAGTCTAATGCTGCTCTGCAACTTGGAATGATGTTTTGTATTCTTGCAACGGTTACCGGTTCAATCTGGGCAAAATTTAACTGGGGTTCTTTTTGGAGCTGGGATCCGCGCGAGACGAGCATCTTTATCCTTCTTCTTATTTATGGTTCTCTCTTTGCGCTCCGTTCAGCCGTAGAAAATGAAGAGAAAAGAGCACGGCTTTCTGCAGTTTATTCTATCATTGCATTTCTGACTGTTCCGTTTTTTATTTTCATCATGCCGCGCATTATGCTTGGACTGCATCCCGGTTCGTTAGAAATTGATCCCGAAACAAATAAAGTAGTTCAAGGAACAAATCCCGTTGTGGATTTTAAAATGAACGGAAGTATGAGAATTGTTTTTTTTTACTTCCCTTTTTGCGTTTACAATTCTTTATTGGTGGATGTGGAAAATTCGATACAGAGCAATTATCATTAAAGAAAATCTTT
>JBFLWC010000221.1:0-16236 GCA_040758415.1 Bacteroidota bacterium
AGTCCTCAAAAAACCTTTGCAGCTGGATCATTGTGTGCGGCGGCAGGTGATCTAAATCGTCAATGTAGTTTACCGAAATATCATTTTTAGCAACTGCAATAATTTTTTCATCTTTCTCTTCGTTATCTACCATCTCCATCAACCCAATAACTTTAGCTTCTATCAAACACAACGGATCAACTTCAACTGAACAGATAACCAGAATATCTAACGGATCTTCATCATCGCTTATTGTACGCGGGATAAATCCATAATTGGCAGGGTAATGAACAGAGGAAAACAAAACGCGGTCTAACTTAAGAAGGCCGCTTGCTTTATCAAGTTCGTATTTTCCTTGAGATCCTCTCGGTATCTCAATTATTGCGTTAACAATTTCGGGAATGTTTTCACCGTAACTAACATGATGCCATGGGTTGAAATGATTTTCAATTTTGTCTTCAGTCATCTCTTAACCTACTCAACTCAAAAAATCTTTTTATCATATCACAGCACGTTAATCGGCACTTAACATTCTCAAACCTTTTTTTGCAGCTTCGTTCTTAGGATTTATCTGCAAAGTTCTTTTGTATAGTCTAATTGCCTCTTCAAAATTTTGTAATTGATGATAAGATGAAGCAAGCATAATAGTAGCAGTTTCATCATTCGGTTTAATCTGAATAGCTTTTCTTAGATAGGGAATTGCACCATCGTAATTCTTTTTATTGAATGCACGTTGACCGAGAAAGAGGTATGAGTCGAGAACTTCATCTTTGTATTGACTTTCTTTTCCGTTAACTAACTGTAAAATTTTTTGATATTGATCGGATGCTTCTTCTAAAGAGTCTAACTGCTTATAAGCTTGTGCTAACCAAAAATGAGATGAAACAATAGTATCATTTAAGCTGGTTGCTTTTAACAAACAGGCGCGCATATCATCATACCTTTCCTGTTTAAGATAAACAAATGCCACATATCTATGAGCAGGTTCATAGTTAGGGTCAGCTTTAATTTTTGCCTCATAATATTTTACGGCAGCATCATAATTTTTGTTAATGTAATTATAGTTTGCTAAGTCCATGTAAATGTTCGAAAGAGTACTATCTTTTTCAATAGCTTTTTCGAAATACTTTATTGCCATCGAATCAATTTTAGAAAACTGGAAAGCGCGTCCGGCATTTACAAAATCGCTAACAGTCAACAGGGAATCGGGAAGAGAAGCATAATATTTTGCAGCTTCGTCATATCTCTTTGTTGCGATAGATGAAAGAGCCGCATTTTTTTTCAGTATTAAGTCATCGGGGTATTTGGCCAGTCCTTCAAGAGCATAACGGTAAGCTTTTTCGTAATTCTTAATTTCTAAAAATGATTTTGTGATTTTCTGATATACTTCCTGGAGTTGTTCAAACTCCAAATCTTTTTCAAATAGTAATGCCGCATCCGCATAAAGTTTAGCTTGATAAAGAATTCTAGCAGCTTCTAAACACGCTTTAGCGTTGCGTGGATCAAGCGAAAAGATTTTTAAATACTTGTTTACAGCTTCTGTATATCTTTTTTGTTTGTAAAGTAGTTCGGCAATTTTGAATTTCAAATTAATATCGAGAGAATCGAGCACTTCGGATTGAGCATAATTTGTGAGCGCAAGTTCTGCAACGCCCATTTTAGAATAAGAATCACCAATGGATTCATATAAATTCCTGCCGTCATAATCTTTTTCGCGCAGGCGGATAAAAAGTTTTAATGCAGTGCTTGCAGAATCCATATCAAGAAATTCTTTTGCAATAGCATAAGCAGTAGCATAATCCTTCTTATCAATCGCCTTTTCTGCAATTGCTACTTTGTTTTGCGCGTTGAGGACATTAACTGCTATTAGTAATAAAAGAGTAAGGATGACAGCTTGTTTTTTCATTTTTTTACCGTTGATTTAATTGAACTAATCTCACAGGGACTGTTGCCGGTCCCAAATTATGTTTGCTTACAATTTTTTGCCCCGGATAACTTGTAAGAAAAGTAGTAAAGCCGGAAGCAACGCCAAGACCAAATTCATTTAACAAGATATAATTTGTTCTAACCAAAGGATAAGCGCCATTAATCAAAGAACCAGCAGAAGGTTCGTGATAAGGGCTTCCCAAAATACTCTTTTCTTCAGTCCCAACTTTCACAATCTTAATTCCTTTCACGTCTTTTAATGTATTAAAACCAACTATACCTATCACATTTTTTTCTTTTTTGATTTTCTCTATCACTTCATTTTCGTTTTTAACAACTACAACATTCACCGGTTCCCTCTTTTGCAGAAGGTCAACTTTTACATATTCATAAATTCCTGAATTGCGTTCAGGAATAACAATTTTATATATGCGTTTTTGGCCAAGAAGAAATTCTTTTAATCTATCTACCGTTAGATTTTCCAGATTAAGAGAAGGGTTAACAATAAGAGTAACCCCGTCATAACAAAATTTGAAAATCTTTAGACCGGAATTTGTCTTCTTAACAAAATCCGTTTCTTCTTGATTCAAATTTCTAGAGCTGACAAACATTTTTGTTTCGCCGTTTAATACAGCTGCAATTCCTTCGCGTGCAGAAACTTTTACAAGATCAATTTTAGATTGTTTGTATAGTTCAACAAATAAATCTCTTTCTTCCTGTATAACATTAAAAAGAGATTCATCGGCATAACATTTTGTGTAACCCTTTGTTGATGTTTCTTGTTTTTCTTTGCAGCCGAAGAATGCCAGAATAAAGAAAGAAAAGAGAAAAAATCTATTGAAGCTCTTCATCTTTAGGACGTCTTTTAAAAATGGTAGAAACAATTCTAAATAAGCCATAAAGAAAAAGAACAACTCCCATCATCACCTTAAATTGAGATGGGAGTTGACCCATAGGAAAGATATCCGTGAATAAAAGAGCCAGCCCCAGCAGAATAAAAACAGCGCCTGCTGTGTAAGCAACATATTTCATTATATTCTGCACTACTCAGCCAGCTGAAATTTGTACGGCAATACAATCCAGACAGCAATCGGGTGATTATTCTGCAATGCTGGTGTGAAAGCAGATTTCATAGCGGCATCAATTGCAGCTTGATTAAACAATTCAGAATCAGTTTTAAATACAACCGCCTTTTTAGGTTTTCCTTCTTTATCAACAAGTACTTTTACCCATACCCTGCCGGTAATACCTGCGCGTTTAGCAATTTCAGGGTATTCGGGTTTGGCAGAAACAACCATCTCGGGCAATTTTTCAACAGCTACGAAGGCGTTCATATCGGGTTCTTCGTCGGTTTCTATTTTAATATCCTGCTGAATTTGCGCTTGCCCGGTGCCAAAATCTGCCCCTAAAGAAGGCGCTGCTTGCTGACTCATCTCTTGCTGCGTTGCAATTGTTTGTTCAGGAGGTGCTTCTTCATCCGGCACAGGAACAGGCACACCCACCGTTGGTTTTGCAACAGGTCCGGCTACAGAAATTTGAGGTGGAACTTCGCTTGTAACCGAAGGCGGGGGTCCGAGTTCACTGTATTTGAGAACCCTAACCACAGGAGCATTATCCACATCTTCTTTTGTAACAGCTTGATAAAAATAATAAGAACCGATAGCAAGAAAATGGAAAAAAATTGCAACCGCTACTCCGATGGCAAAATTTCTGGGGTAGAGCTTCTTTAATTCAAAAGCTCCGTAAACATCATTTTTAACTAATGCAATGGTTTCTGACATTTCTTTTCTCCAATCTTTTATATAGTTGCTTTAGACATTTCTTTCTTATCTATATCGGTCATTGGAGCCAAGGAAAATCTTCCTAGATTAGCAAGATTCAATTCATCAATAATATCAATCATTGTATGGTATTTGCTCTTTCTATCTATTTTAATAAGGACAACAAATTTTGGATTTTCCTTTGCCTTTTCAACTAAGAACTTTCTTAAATCTGCAAATTTGAGTTTGCGGGGTATTTCAAACCCAATATTCCAATACAGGTTGTGCTCTTCATCTACTCTTATAGTCAATAAATTAGATTCAGCCATTTCAATTTTAGTATCTTGCGGAGGAAGATTTATTTCAAGCACGTTAGGTTTTCTAAAAACCGTAGTAAGCATAAAAAATGTCAGAAGCAGAAAAGCCACGTCAACCATAGGAGTCATATCAATTCTAATGCTGACTCTCTTCTTGGCTTTTTTCTTTCCGTGTTTTTTGCGACCGCCGCCCCCGCCGCCGCCAACATCTACACCGGCCATTTTCTACTCCTTTTATTAAGTTGTTTTATAATTAGTAACCATTTGAAATCTAGTGATAAGTGTCTTCTGCAAAATGTCCATAACATCCGAAACTGTGCCGTAGTCTGCATTAGAATCTGATTTTACCATTGTCATCAGTTTGGGATTCATAATTCTTGCTTTCATTAGAAGATCAGCAAGACTTTCCAATTTTACTTCTACGGCCTGTCTCATTCTATTCGGCTGACCGAACATACTTTCCATCATACGTGCGGAATCGAAACCGAGGAATATTTTTCCGCTATCGCTTACATTGATGGTCATTGTGTTCATCTCGGGTAATTTAATCTCCGAGTGAGAAGCCGGCAAAGTTATCTCAACTTCTTCGGGTGGTCTGAATTGTGTGGTTAGCATGAAGAAGGTAAGAAGCAGAAATGCCACATCCACCATCGGAGTCATATCTATTCTAATTGGAACTCTGGCTTTTTTAATGCGCGGCATTAATCACCTCACTTGCTTTTAAGAAGTTGAATAACATTGTATGAAGCTTCATCAACCTGGAAGGTAAAGTTATCAACTTTATTTACGAAAAAGTTATAAGCTACAATACCAACAACAGCCACAACCAATCCGCCTGCTGTATTGATCAATGCTTCGGAAATACCTGTAGCAAGAGAGATAGCATCCGGTGCGCCTGCCTGAGCAAGAGCTTTGAATGCACGAATCATTCCAATAACAGTTCCGAGAAGACCAACCATTGTTGCAATTGATGCAATTGTAGAAAGAGCAATCAAGTTCTTTTCGAGAAGCGGGGTTTCGAGCATCATTGCTTCTTCGACCGAACGCTGAACTTCAACAAGTTGTTTCTCTGCATCAACGGATGATTTTCCAGTTGTCAATTCTTTATATCTTGAAAGTGCGGCTTTCAAAACATTTGCAACCGAACCGCGTTGAGAATCGCAGGATGCAATTGCTTCATCTATCTGTCCGCTTCTAATTTGATTGATTACATCTTTGAAAAATTTTGGAATTGCTTTTTTACCTGCAGCTCTTCTTAATGAAAGTGATCTTTCAATAATAATTGCTACGTCCATAATCGAAAGTGCGATCAAAAGGGATACAAGAGGACCGCCTGTATATATCTGTCCCATATAGTTTGTTGGTTTCTCGCGGTTTGGATCTGAAAAGTTTGCGGGATTACCAAAACCATATTCGTAAATTGCAACAGCTATTACCATTGCTATGATGAAAAGAAATACAATAAAAGCAGATTGTTTCATTTTACTACTCTCCTTTTAATAAATTAGAAAATGTTACATCAAGTACTGCCAATTTATATGCCGAAAAATCCTACGGCAAAATTCTTCCGTAATTATCGCAAAATCTAATAGGATGCTTAAAATGCGATTCTGAAGAAAGAATAAAAAATGCAGAGTGAAAGTAAGAGGATTTCATTTTGCAATCAAGAGGAAATAAAAGATTTCATTAAAAGATTTTATAAACATTTCAAAATGAAATGAAGTCATCGGTCATTATTTTTTGAATGATTATTGACCATTGACTAATGACCAATGACCGACCAATGACTTACAAACTGTAGAGCTTTCGTTTTCTCCACAAAGTTGTTTCGGAGATGCCAAGAATTTTTGCTGCCTCTTTTGTGTTCACAGCAATTTTTAATACTTCGATGATATGCTGCTTCTCTAACTCTTCAATTTTTGCCATTGATTGTATAGTTTGCTTTGGTCTGAAGTTTAGAATCTCTAACGGAAGGTGTTCCAACTTTACAGAATTATCTTTTGCAAAGACCAACAAACGTTTAATTACAGTTTCTAACTCTCTAACATTTCCGGGCCAATCATAATCCGATAAATATTTTTGCGTATCATCCGGTATAACAATGTCTCTTCCACCTGCATATTTTTTAATGAAGTGGTTTATGAGAAGAGGAATTTCATCTTTTCTTTCGCGCAGCGGAGGAAGTTTTACTTTCACTCCAGCAATTCTGTAATAAAAATCTTCACGTAATATTCCTGCTTCCAAATCTAAATCCACATTACGGTTTGTAGCACTTATGATTCTTATATCAATTTTTCTTGTGATGCTCTCTCCAACTCTTTCAAATTCCATACTCTGCAGGAACCGGAGAAGTTTTACTTGCATAGACTTTGAAATTTCCGCAACCTCATCAAGAAAAACTGTTCCGGTATCTGCAAGTTCTAACCTTCCAATTCTATCTTTAATAGCATTTGTAAAAGCACCTTTGATATGACCGAACAATTCGCTCTCGAAAAGATTTTCGGGAATTGCAGAGCAATTAATAACGATGAAGGGATTACTTTTACGGGGTCCGTTTTTATGAATAAAGCGTGCAAGCACTTCTTTACCCGTTCCGCTCTCGCCTTCAATTAAAAACGGAATGTCGCTATCGGAAACATCTTTTGCGATTTTTAAGATCTCTTTCATTGCCTGGTTTGATGAGACAAGATTTTCATCTTCAAACTTTTCATCAAGCTGGTAAGTCAATCCTCGGATTTTTTTAATCATCCTGTGATGTTCGTAAACGCGCTCGATGATATGTAAAAATTCTTTGTGTGTGAACGGTTTAGTAATATAATCATAGGCGCCTTTTTTAATAGCTTCCACTGCAGATTCTATCGAACCGTGTGCGGTCATTAAAACAACTGTTGTATCGGGAGAGTTTTTTTTCAGCTCTTGTAGAACTTAAATTCCATTCATCGGCTGCATCTTCAAATCTATGAAGGCAAGGTCAAAATAAATTTCTTTAGCCCTCTTCAAACCAGGCATCGGATTAGTAAAAACTTCCGGCTGGTAACCGTACGAGCTCAAAGAAAGCTCAATCGTTTTCAGAATATTTACTTCGTCGTCAATTACTAAAATTTTTCCTTTATACATCTAAGCAGCCGGCAATTTAATTTGAAATGTGCTTCCTTTTCCTGTTTCACTGAATGCACTTATTTCTCCGTTATGAATTTCTACAATCTCTTTTGCAATTGACAATCCCAGTCCCAAACTTCCGGGCAAGGGGTCATCAAGCTGAATAAATTTGTCGAAAATTTTTGAGAGGTTCTCCGGGTCAATTCCTATACCCGTATCGGAAATTTCCATAATAACAGATTTATTTTTTTCGTAAAGCAAAATTTTTATTTCTCCTTTTGGTGGCGTATACCGTAAAGAGTTTGTAATTAGATTTTCGAGAGCGCTGATTAAGTAATCGAAATGACAATTAATAACTGCACTTTCACTTTTATCTTCAAACAAAAGATTTATCTTTTTTTCTTTTGCCTGAATGGAAAATTTTTTCAGAACATTCTCACACAGTTTCTTAGCATCAAATCTTTCAAAGCGCATTTTTCCCATATTTGCTTCTAGACGGGCAAGTTCTAAAATCTCGTACACTAATCTGCTCAATCTAGTGTAATCTTCTTTCATCGAACCAATCATTTCTTTTTGTTTTTCAGAAAGTTTTCCTGCAACTCCGTCTTCCATAATTCCAAGTGCCATTCCAATTGATGTGAGAGGGGTTTTCAACTCGTGAGAAACTTTTGCAATGAATTCGGACTTCATTCTATCAAGTTCTTGATACCTTGTTATATCGTTAAATACAATTACTGTTCCTTTCATTCCGCTTTCGGGGATTTCTAAAGAAGCTGCAATTAGCTTAAAATATTTTTGTTCTCCGCTGCTATATTTTATTTTAACGATGTCTTCCTTTTGATAAAGGTCTTTGCTTATTTGAGTTGTGAGGGTTGTTTTACCGTACGGTTTTGATGAGAGAATATTTTTAATATCGTGTTGAGTTAGAAAATTTTTGCCGAAGACTTCATTAAATGTTTTGTTAGACAACATCACGTTGAAATTTTCGTCAATCATCAGAACCGGCTCGTTTATACTTTCAATAATCAATTCCGATTTTTTCTTTTCATACAAAATTTTGTTGAGATTAAGCTGCTCATACATCTGCAGCTTTTCGCTCATCTTGTTAAATTCTTCTGCAAGACCGCTGATCTCGTCTGCATTCTCATCAATTTCAATTCGCTCGTTAAAATCTCCTTCGGAAATATGTGTAACAGACTGCCGCAATTTTGCAATCGGTTTAACAATATAATCGGAAAATTTAGAACCGAAAGATAAACTGACGCCTATAGCGCCTATCAGAATTATTAGAATAAGAATTGTTGCCGATTGAGTAATTTCTTTTACGCGGGATACAGCACCGTTGAGTTGTGCGTGGTTTATTTCTAGTATGCGGTTAGTTTTTCTTTTTATCTCTTTGATCTCATTAACTATAGTTATGAAATTGTTTTTAAGTTCCTGGCTTCTGATACTGAAGTAGATGCTGTAATCAATTTTGTCTGAAATGTCTTTTATGAATTTCTGATAGTCAATGTTGATAGTGTCTAAAATATTTTTCTCATCAACTGAAGAGGCGGACTCGCGGGCGTTTTCGTACCAAAAATAAAAATCGAGTTTGTTCTTCTCTAAAATTTTTTCTCCTTCTTCAAAATTTTGGTTCATCATTATAATAATGGCATGCAGCTGTTCATCAAGTGCGCGACCCATATTATCGGCTGCTATGATGCTCGCGTAGTTTTCCTGCATCGTCCGCTTGATTGATTCATTCAGAGCATAAAAATTATAAACGCTCCACAACGTTGCAAAGAACATGATAATCAAAATAACCATGAACCCGAGAAGTATTTTGCTGCGAAGACTTGTTGTGTAAAGTTTTAGCATAAATGCTAATGTTATTTTTTTACTGTGTTTAAAATAGCTGAAAACTGGTTAAAGTGCCTGAGGAAAGTTCCGAAGGATGCCTTCGCCAAAGGAATGAATTGCTACGCTCAATCCGTCAGCCGACGGAAGAAATGAATCGCTTCACTTAATGATTATTATTATTTATAATTTATCATTTATCATTTATCATTCGTGCATCTTTCAATCTTTCCTTCCCCCACCTCTTTTTGTGATCTAAATCCTTGCCCTATTGTAATTTAATTTTTATGTTTTGCACAAGTTATAGAGTTTTAATTCATCATTAATTGTGGAATGAAAATGAATTTATTTCGACCCTATCCAAAAGTTTTTTTTGTGTTGGTTATTTTAATTATTGTTACACTAACACAATCATGCGATATTAAAGAACCGACTGCGCCGAACTGGGACGTTTCATTGAACGTGCCGATCGCAAATAAAAATTATTCTCTGCTCGATATCATCGAAAACAAATCTTCCTTAATAAAACATTATACAGACGGCGCAAACAAAAATCTTCTTTACTATACACATGTGAAAGAGATTGATAAAATTGTTCTTAACGACAAATTAAAAATTGACCCTTTTTCCAAGTCTGCCACAGAAACAATCGGTTCAATCAACATAGGTTCAGATTCTGTTAGATCGGATATTGATTTTTCATGGATTGGCTCAGGCATACAGCCAGGAACCCAAACACAAATTCCACAAATAAATGATGTGCCGGTTTCAATTAATTTCACTTCTGCTGCCGAGTTCCAATCAATCAAAATTGAATCCGGAACGCTTGATTTTAAGATTACAAATTATTTCCCATCGCCTGTTTCAATCACTATCAAAAACTTTGTTTTGAAAAACAGTACTACAGGTGAAACAATTGCGCAGTATTCAGCACCAATTTCAATTCCGCCGCTGCAAACCGCAGGAGTTCAATCTATTCCGATAACACAAGGAGTTTTGGTTAAAAACCAACTGAGTTTAGATTGCAGCATTTCAACAAACGGAAGCAACGGGCAAACAATTACAATACCGGCAAAGTCGTTAACCATATATGCAAAGCTGCGTGATCTAAAGGTTTCCGAAGCGGTTGCAAAAATTCCTCAACAAGATCCGGTGATAATTGACGGCGTAGTTACAATTGATGAAACTTCTGCACAGCCCAGCAAATTTCAAAATATAAAATTAGATGGCGGGTTACTCAACTTAACAATTACAAATAACCTGGATATTGATGCCATCGCAACCTTCACAATTAACAATCTAAAAAATCCTTTGGGCGAAACTTTTTCCGAAACAAGAGCAATTCCAAGAAAACAAACCATAAAACTCTACAACAATTTTTCGATTAAAGACTATTCGATTGTAAGTCTAAACGGTGTGCCTACAAATCAAGTTTCTTACAGTGTGAGTTTTCAACTTTATACTTCACCCGATTATAGAAACATAAATAGCAGCGATGCTGTAACCGGAACAATTGATTTCAATTCTCTTAGTGTGAAAGAATTTACCGGACTGCTAAAACCAACTGTACTGGAAAAAACAAGAAGCGCTGTTTCGCTTGATGTAAAAGACATTCAAAATAAGCTGCAGTTTCAGCAGATCAATTTGAAGAACCCTAAAATTGAATTGCGGTTAAGACCGACTGCAAATTTGGAATTCAGTGTTGATGGAAAAATTGAAGCGAAGAATTCTATCGGGCAAAAAAGCGTAATGACTCTAAGTCCGCGAACGATGAACATAACAACCATCACTCCAACAGATACAATCATCACACTAAACGCAGACAGTTTGAGCAACTTCTTCAAAAAGTTTTCAAGTTTCCCGGATTCGCTGATTATTTCCACTGGCGGAACGGTTAATCCTAATTACAAATTAGTGAATGTTAAGAATACCGATCAGGTAACCGGAAAAGGCAGAATGGAATTTCCGTTTGAGTTCGGTTTGAGCGGCGGAGAATTTTCAGATTCGGTTGCAGTTGATTTATCGAAAGATGACCGCGACCGGATCCGCGATTTGAATTCCATCGAAGCTTCGCTGAAAATTTCAAACGGAATTCCGGCATCGGTTGGCTTTACAGGAAAGTTGTACGATCAGAACAAAAACTTTCTAATGTATTTCCCGCCGAAGTATCAAGATCAAGACACCGTTGTTAGCGTGAACGGTGCTGCAACAGATGAAAATGGAAATGTGATTTCGAAAACAGAACAGACGATAAGAGTGCGAACCATTCAAGGAGAGTCCGATAAAATTGCGCGTGCGGCTTTCATGCGTGTGCGTGTAAAATTCAATACATCACGCGCGGGTAATTTGCCCGTGAAATTCAAAACCGATGATGTAATAAAAATCATTGCATCTGGTTCAACTAACTACCGTGTAAAACCATAAAGGAGAAAACAAAAATGAAATCATATAAAGTTTTATTCCTTTTTTTTGTTTTCATTCAAGCCGGAAAAATTTTTCCGCAAGCCGGCGGTTCAATCGGAACAACCGATGCACGTTCGACTGCTATGGGAAAAACTTACACAGCATCAACATTCGGTTTATATGCGCTTGGAAATAATCCTGCTAACCTGTTTCAAGAATCCGCCGGAAAGGTTGAATTAATTGTCCCCTTTCCTCTTCCAAAATTTTCCGGTAATGTGGGTACAAATTTTATTACCATTGATGAATACAATTATTTTTTCGGAACCAAAACTGTTGATGAGAATGGAAAAACAATTGGGAGGTATTTAAACAATGCCGACAAGAACAGATTAAAAAATTTATTTGCGGATGGTGGCGCAATAATTTCCGATCTTCAATTCCAACTTTTCGCAGTCTCTTTCAAGCCAAGCGATAAATTTGGAACAATCGCATTCTCAATCGGAGATGTTATTTCATCAAACGTAACTTTTCCAAAAGGAATTATTGACCTCGGTTTGGATGGAAACTTGCCGGAGCGGGTTTATAACTTCAACGACACAAAACTAAATGCGTGGTGGCTGAGAAAGTTTTCTCTCTCATACGCCCGCAGTTTTAATATCTTCCCGTTGTTTCAGAATTTTTCCATCGGCGTTTCATTCAACCTGGTTCAAGGATATGCGTACGCCGGAATTGAACGGATAAACACAGAATTAAAAACCGGAGAAGGCAATGCAATTACAGGTAAAGGAGATTACCTTGCGCGTGCTGCGTTCTCGCCGGACTTCAATGTGAAATACAACTTCGATACAAAAACTATAAAACAGGATTTTAACTTTTCTTTGTTTCCAACTCCAGCCGGCAGCGGCTTTGGTTTTGACTTTGGTTTTAATGCAAAGCTGAATGAAGTATTTTCGTTCGGTTTTGCAATTACAGATATCGGAAGCATAACGTGGAATAAAAATGCTGCCGAGTATTCTTCCAACAAACTTTTCTACCTTGATGATCTTTCAAATCAAGGTCAGCGCGATTCTTTAGTTCAAGCGTTAACGGGAAAAGACAGCGGTAAATATATCAACGAGTTTTCCAAACAACTTGCAACTGCATTACGCTTCGGCGCATCAATGCAATTAGGTAAATTATTGTTAGCATTCGATTACAATCAAGGGTTCAATAATCAGCCGCGCAATTCGACCAGGCCAAGATTTTCTGTTGGCGCTGATTGGCTGCTTGGATTTTTTGCTTTGAGAACCGGCCTGTCCTTCGGCGGATTCGATAAATTCAATTTGGGTGCCGGCTTCGGTTTCGATTTTGGAATTCTCGATTTAAATTTCGGCACGCCCGATTTACAATATGCGCTCAGCCCGAACTCTGCAAAGAGAATTACATTTGCCTTCGATTCGAAGTGGAAGTTTTAGTTTGTTATTGGTCAATGGTCAATAGTTTATTATTTTCTGAATGACAAATAACTATTGACCTTTGTTCTATTTGTAAAAGTTTTTGCTTGCGCCACAGCCCGCCGCCATATCCGCCAAGTTTTCCGCTTTTATTAACTACACGGTGACATGGAATAACGATGGCGATTCTGTTCAGTCCGTTTGCTCGTCCAACAGCGCGTTGACTTTTAGGTATCCCTATTTGTTGCGCTATCTCTTCGTAAGATACAGTTTGTCCATATGGAATTCTAAGCAGCCCATTCCATACTTTTTGCTGAAATGCACTTCCTGGATAAATAATAGGTACGGTAAATTCTTTTAAGGATCCTTCAAAATATTTTTCCAATTCTTTTTTCAGATGAAGGATATGTTTGTTTTTTCCGGGAACTATTGGTAGCTTAAAAAGCTTTCGCAATGTTGCAAACTGTGCATCAAGCATTCTTCGATCGGAAAATTCCAACAAACAAATTCCCTCTTCGGTTGAAGCTGCAACTAACGGTCCCATCGGACTCTCTATCCACGCAGTAACAATGCAATCGGACGTTTTACTTTTACCTGGAGGTTTGCCGAAAGTTTTTACAAATGCATCACGGAATCCGCTGTGAGATTGATAACCGTAACCAAGAGCAACATCATCAAGTTCTTTTCCGTTACGAATCTTTTCAAATGAAATTCCGAGTCGTCTACCGCGGCAAAATGCTTGAAATGTCATGCCATAGTTTTTCAAGAAATATCTACGCGCACGTGAAGGATTAATTCCTATCGAACGAAGAAATTGGTCATCATAACGTGCAGTCGGTTCTGCTTCAATTATGTTAAACAATTTAGAAACCCAATCCGGCGGCGTTCCATGCACTTCAAGCGGACGGCATCTTTTGCAAGGTTTGTAACCTGCAAATATTGCTTCACGCGCAGAGTAAAAATACTCAACATTTTTAGACAATGGTTTTCTTGCAGAACACGATGGGCGGCAGAATATTCCTGTGCTGCAAACAGCGAAATAAAAAATTCCATCGTAAGTTTTATCGTTCTTTTTGTACGCTTTTTCCATTTCTAAAATTGAAGGAAGAGTTTTTCCGGAAATTGCTCTGTTCATAAAATAACCTTATTAATTTTTCGATGAATTATTATAAAAGTATTTTGCAAATACTTCCACCGAAAATTGAACAGCAATGTATTTATTCTCGAGCAATTAGCTCTTAGCAGTTAGCTTTTTCTGACTTGCCTGCTGCAAGCAGGTTAGTTATTTGCCACGTTGCTTCATACAATCTTACAAGTGAAAAATTACGGGTTAACTTGTTTTCAAAAAATTTTGAATGGCTGCATTTATCTGGTCAAATTCAATCAAGAAAGCATCATGACCGTGTATAGAATCTATTTCAAAATATTTTGAGTGAGGAATGAGCGATGCAATTTCTTTTTGTTCTTCTACCGGATATAAAATATCAGAGTTGATACCCATACATAATGTTCTTGCTTTGATGCTTTCAAGAGTATCTTTCAAAGTAGAACGGTCTTTTGTAACATCGTGCATGTCTAATGCTTGTGTTATGTAAAGGTATGAGTTAGCATCAAAACGATTAACTAATTTTTCTCCTTGATAGCGCAGATAACTTTCTATTTGATACTTCGGTTTGCTGTTCAATGCTTCCATAACTTGCCCGGCTGCAGATTTTCCGTTGGGAACTATTTCTCTACCAAACTTTTGAGAAAAGCTCACATTGCTTCTGTAAGAAATTATTGCAATCATTCTTGCGGTTGAAAGACCTGCATAAGGTTGTTCCGAATAATTGCCGTTTTTCCAAGCGGGGTCATCAATAATTGCTTTGCGTGCAGTTTCGTTAAGACCGATGCACCAAGCCGAATGACGCGCAGCTGTTGCTATGGGAATAATACTTTCAACAAAATCCGGATACATCAACGCCCATTCCAAAACCTGCATTCCACCTAAAGACCCTCCGGCAATAGATTTTAATCTTCTCACACCGAGTGCAGTCAAAAGTTTATACTGAAGATTCACCATATCGCGCACAGTCATTTGCGGAAAGCTGATTCCATATTTTTTACCGGTTAGCGGATTAATTGATGTTGGTCCGCTTGTGCCGTAACAACTACCGAGAATGTTCGAGCAAATAACAAAATACTTTGTTGGATCGAAAGCTTTTCCGGCGCCAATGATTCCATCCCACCAGCCGGCGTGTGTTGAAGTATCGGCATCAATTCCATCCTCATTGTGTGCAGAATTGTAATCGGATGCGTGCGCGTCTCCTGTTAAGGCATGACAAATTAAAATTGCATTCGTTCCATCTTCATTCAACTTGCCATAAGTTTCAAACGCAACAGTAACCTCCGGAAGTTTTTCGCCGGATTCGAATTTAAACGGCTCGTTAAAAGTGATCATTTTTTCTTGCGATTGTTTTTCAACAATTTTTGTTTCCATATTTTCATCGCTTATCATAATAATGTTTTCAGATTCAGTTTAGCTGTTCACGCAACATTTATGTTTAATTTGTTTTGAAAAAACTCTTCGTGTAAAACTGCAATTGTGTTTTTTACTTCAGATTGACTTACGATAAAAGAAATATTTAACGCAGATGGATCGTTAAAAAACATTACCGGTTCTATATTCTTTTCTTCTAACGTATCGTAAATTTTTTTTGTGATTGAAGAATTGTATTCCGGCTTACAACCTATTGCTGATATGAGAGCCAGGTTGTTACTTCGGGATATATTTCCGATGTACCCATTCTCTTCATCAAGCGAAAATTCCCTTTTTATCTCACCATAGAAATAATGTGCAACCTCAGCATGTGTGATAAAACTAATTGATTGATGGGTTGCGGATTTGTTGATAGTAATAATTGGAATACCAAGACGGGAAATAAGAGAGAACAACCTCAAGAAAATATTTTGTGCATGTCTAGATTCCAATTCGTTTACATCCACTCTTGAAAGCCCTTGCAAGTATGTAATTGTTCTAATTCCATCTCCATTTGTGAATCCATTTTTACCGATATATGTTCCCCTTCCTTCGGGCCTAAGCGAGTTAAGAATACTGATAGGAACATTTTGTTTTTCAGCCGGCACAATTGTTTTTGGATGAATAACTTTACCGCCAAGAAGAGCTAAGTTGTTGGCTTCTTCGTAACTCAGTTCGTCAAGTGTCTGCGCGTCATCCACAATTTTAGGATCGGCACTTAATACGCCGTCAACATCGGTCCAAATTTCTACCAGATCAACTTTTAAAGCCGCGCCGATTATTGTTGCTGTATAATCCGACCCGCTTCTTCCGAGTGAAGTTGTGTCGCCGTTTTCATCAGAGCCGGTGAACCCGTTTACAACCGGTATAAGATTTTTCTGAAGCGTACTAAATTTATTTTGAATTAGTTTGTTGGTCAATTCAAAGTTTACAACAGCGTCTCCAAAATTTGAATCGGTTCT
>JBFLWC010000222.1:0-4909 GCA_040758415.1 Bacteroidota bacterium
CGAATAAAACTAACATAGATTATAAACGGCAAAAAATTTGTAATATCTCTTGTAGATTTAGAAATTGAAAGGAAAGAGGTTCCAAACAGTTCAGCAACAAGAATAAAAAGCAGATTAACAAGCAACACAAAAGAAGCAATCGTAAAAAAAACAGAATCTCTTTTTTGTTTGTATTCTTTTTTGTTGTTGAAAAGAATTATTGAGTTAGCCTGCCCAAGTATTAAAATCTCCACTATTATATTGATGGTGATGTCAAGCAGCCCAAAAATTCCCACCTCGGCTTTCGTGAGAAAGTTAAGATAAATGGGAAGAGTGATGATTCCCATCCCTTTTTGTGCAATGTTGCCGACACTGTAAATAGCAGAATGTTTTAATGTGCCGAGGATTTTTTCTTTCATTGTGCCGATTTGCTCTTTCGACGGTTAACGAAAACCAAAGCTATAATTCCTCCAAGCAGCAAAATATTTAGAACAAGCGAAAGATTTTTCCCAAGTGCAAAACCGGCCGGTTCATAAACAAATTCAACTTTGTGTTTTCCCTGTGGAACAACAATTCCCTGGAAACCGTGATTTGTTTTGTAGATTTTTGTTTCGCTTCCGTCAATAAGTGCTTTCCAGCCGGGCAGGTATGTTGTGCCGAAGAATAAAAAGTTATTACCCGAAGCAGTTACGTTTGCAGCAAGAATTTCATCTTTGTATTCTATTATTGCAACAGAGGAATTGGAATCCGGTTTATCACTTTTGAAATCCAACTTGTTAACGAATGCAAGTTTTGCCGGATCGAACGAATCGTTTTTAATCGCATTCAAAATTTCAATTGAAGTTTTTTGAACAACGCTGTTAACAAAATAAATGCGCGGTAATGCCTTATCATTTCTGTAAACAAAAGTTTTTTCGGATTGATGAATGTTTATAAAGCCGTCAGAAACGTAAGGACGATCGGTTACAATATATTTAACACCGAGCATCCTCCACAATGTAATGTTGACCGGACCAACTGTTTCCATAATATCTTGATAAGAGCGCGGTTTTACTGCAGAGTAGCCGTAAAAATCTTCTTGCAGAAAGTAAACATTATAATTTCCGTTATTACTAACCGAACCCATCGAACCGTCCTGTTTGAGGTTTAGAATTCGATATGGCTCTTTATTATTCTGTTGCTTAATAACCAAAATGTATTCCGGCTCTTTGAAAAGTTCATTCACTCGTTCGGCTTCAATATAACTTGCGCCGCGGTTCCCAATTCTGAATAGGTCAAACAAAACTAAAACAGACAAACCTGCAATCAACAATTCTTTGCCGAGCTTTGAAGATACATACGCGTAACTAAATCCGAACGTAGCTGCAAGTAATGCCCATGCAATTATCAAATCATTTTTGAACATATCAGAAATATATTCTGCAAGCGCAGTAAATATTTGCGCCTGCTGCGTCTGACCGAGTCCGGACGCATAATCATTAACGCGTTGTGTGAACCAGCTTGAAATAGTTCCACCAAGAAGAAGCGAAAGAACAAACAGCGTAGTAAAAACTATTGCCGCGTTTTTCAAAACTTTTTCCAGACTCACATTTTTTTCTGCGCGTGAAGAAATAATTTTCATTACGCCCAATCCGGCAAGAATTGGAAAGATGATTTGAAGAACATGAAGCACCATAGAAGGCGCTCGGAAGTTGTGGAACAGAGGGAAGTAATAATAAAACAGATTGAAAATAATAGGAAAGTTTTTTCCGAACGAGATTAAAAGAAACAGCACAACAATAATTCCTAAGAATTGCACAAGAGGTTCTTTCCAACTTACAAAAAATGTAAAGAGAGCCAGTGCAAAAACTATTACGCCCATATACATTGCGGTATCTACAAAAGGCATTTGACCAAAATATGTGTTTACTTCTACATCCTGATTTTGTGTTAGTGGACCGTTGTAAGTTGACTTGCCAAATCCGTAATAAGAAGGAACGATGAATGTTAAAACTTCTCCGGGCGAGAACGACCAGTTTGTGTTATACTCATAAGAATCTGTTTGAGAAGCCGGCTTCATGTTTTGCTGCTCGGTAATACTTTGCGTTCCGCGTGTTGAGTACGGTTTATATTCGTAAAGCTGTGAATAAGTATCGAACGACATCAATAATGCAATGGCGCCGCCAAGAATTCCGATCCCAAGTGATTTCAAAAGTTGTTTCTGAAGAAACATATCTTTTTTAACAAACGAGCGTGTAAAAAAATAAATGAAATAGATTAAAGCCGTGAGCATAAAGTAGAAAACAATTTGAACATGAGCGCCAAACACTAAAAGATGCATGCTGAAAATAAAAAGTAAAATATCCAAAAGTTTTGTCTCCTTTTGGAATTTGAAAAGCATCATCAAGATAAAAGGAAAAACGGCAAGACTCATCAGCTTTGTGATGTGACCTATATAAAACAAAACCAAAATACCTGTGCTAAAAATTGTTGAAGCAGCAGTAAGAAAACTTACACCTCTGCCTGCTCCGAGCCGCCTCATAAAGAAAAACGAAGTGAAAGCAAGCAAGACGAAATTAAATGTATACAGAGCATTGTATTCTTTGAAGAACACAGTATATATTCTGGAAACGTAAGAATAAATCATAACGGAGAGATCGTACCACCTGATTGACATAGAAGTTGCAACTGCGGGCATTCCGCAAAAAATGTACGGATTCCATAGCGATAATCCATCGCGGTCTTTAGTAGCGTATTGGCGCAGACTTTTTACCTGTATGAGATCACCGGATTGTGTTGTTTTGTCACCGAATGTTACCGGGGAGAAGAAGATTAAGATTAAGAATAAGAGCAAGAGCAAGAGTGCAGGTGTTTGAAACTTTTCCGGAATGTATTTAGCAAAAGAAAATCCGGTTTCATGTGATTTTGTTTGCGTAGTTTTTTTTTGTTTTGACATTTAATCTCCGTTTTTTTTCCTTCGCGCCCTTAGCGAAAATTCTCTGCGAACTTTGCGTTTAAAGCTTTAACGCAGAGAGCGCGAAGAAGACGCAGAATTATGGATTTAAAATTGCTCTCGCGTAATTTTTCCAGCTCATGTTTTTTGCCTGTTCTTCAACTCGTTCGCGCGGAATCGGATTGTTCAAAAATTCTTTCATCACTTCGTACATAGAATCAACATTCTCCGGCTCTGCAAGATAACCGTTGTAACCATGTTTAATTGTTTCCGGAAAATGCCCTGCTTTTGTTGCGATGCTCGGCAGTCTAAAATTGTATGCGATCGATTCCACGCCGGAGGGTGTTGCAACAAGGTAAAACAAAACATTGCAATCAGCCACTTGAAAATACTTATGTACTTCCTCGTTTCCAACATAGCGGTTAACAACCACTACTTTATTTTCGATGTCAAGTTCTTTAATTAATTCAAGAGGACGATAATTGTTTTCATCATCACTTTTACGAATCAGAATTTTTTTGATAAATCTGAAAATACCCTTTTTAATTTTTGTAGAAAGTTTCGCAGTATCGAGTGTATCCCAAAAAGATTCGCCGACAATCAACAACGAAACATCATCTCTTTCTTTCGCAAGTTTTGCAAATGAGCGAATGACATTATGCAAACCTTTGTATTTTCTGATGAATCCGAAAAAGAGAAATACATGTTTCCGCAATCCCAATTCTTGTTTAACTTTTTCTTTATCAAAATTCGGATCGGGAGTGAACATGTCGTATACCGGATGATACAGCTTTATAACATTTTGTTCTGCATTCTGCATTCCCGCCTTGGCGGGCAAGCTGCGTTCCGCATTCGAGAGGGTAATTTTTTTATCCGGAAAAATCTTTTTCAGTTCTTCAAAAGTTTTGAGAGAATGAACAACAAACGAATGCGGTTTTGAAAGAGCATAACGCAATAAAATTTTATCAATCGCGCTTCCCTCTTTTTGAGCTACTACGTGTAGATCGAAAATAATTTCACATTTACAAATCTGTTTAAGCTTGTTTGCAATATAGCCCATCGGCAAACCTTGTATTGCAATTGCCCACTGAAAAATTGTTATATCTGGATCTATTTTTTTAATTGCATTAGCAGTTTGCTTCCAAGAAAAAGGATTGTTGTAGTTTGTGATGTACCGAACTTTGATATTCATTCCATCTAGAAGATTTTTTTTGCTCGAGCGGTCAAGGAAGTCGCGCGGCATGATTGAAGGATATTGCTGGGTCCACGAAACTATATGAACTTCAGCGCCGAGTTTATCTAACGCTTTAGCAAGCGATGCAGTATAATTTGCAATACCGCCTTTGAACTGCGGACCCGGACCGAAAACGACAACTCTCTTTCTGGTTTGCGTTGTGATAGTATCTGCCATTACTCTTTACTAAACATTTATCTAATTGCGAGCGAATAATAACCAATAAACAAATAACAAATAACAAACAATTATCAATACCCAATTCTAAAAAATTTTTGGACATTGAATTTTGTTCATTGATTATTCCTTGGAGATTGGGATTTGTTATTTGATTATTTCACGTTTACCTTTTCCATTGCTACTTTATATACACGCCGCATTCCTTCTTCCAAAGAGATTTTTGGTTCCCATCCCAAAAGTTCTTTTACAAAACTCATATCGCAATAACGCGAATGAACACCTACGGGTTTATCGAGTAACGGCTTTATTGTTGGATTGTAGCCGGCAAATTTTCCAAACAATTTTATAAGATCAATAAACGAGGTTAATTTTCCGGAACCGATGTTGATTGCTGTGCCGTCATGAATTTTATCCATCGCTATAAACATACAATCCATCACATCATCAATGTGAATAAAATCTCTTCCTTGTTGACCGGTTCCCCAGACTTCAAATGGATTTTCTTTTTTTGCTGCGCGTGCTGCAATAGCCGGAACGGGGTAGGTTAAATCTTGATCTTCGCCGTAACCAGAGAAAGGTCGAAT